>NZ_JANGBP010000011.1:0-97643 GCF_024462535.1 Adlercreutzia sp. DFI.6.23 | reverse complement strand
CGCATAAGGCAGCAGAAGGCAAAGGTAAATCGCAACTAGAATCACTGGCGTATTGGCGAAATTAAATTGGCCGGGATTGGCGATTTATCTCCGACTTGGGTGTGGCTGATTTAACCTGACTCCAATAACAGCCCGTCATTCCAGTCAATGCTGCTGCTCCTGCGGCAACTGCAGCCCCTGCCAAGAAATTGCGACGATCCATTTTGTTAACCCCTTTCGTAGTTATTTGCTGGAACCTTTGTCCCAAGCTTCCCATGCTCCTGCTCCCTAAAAACTCTTGTTCGAACTTGGTCAATTCGTACTATCGATATGATGGGGCTAGCGAATGCCATCTCCAGCCCCATTCGCATTGCGCCGCGCCACCAAGCGGGAGGGGGAACTTGGTGGGCGGCATCGAAGTAGTTATGCAAGCGGTTCCAGCGTGACTACGTGCTGGCCGGCGATGCGACCGGAGGTGTAGGTCCAGCCGAGCGCCTGGCCGCAGCCGGCGTTCACCTTGCCCTTGAAGCCACCGACCATGTTGCCCACCGCGTACAAGCGCGGGATAACCTCGCCGAACACGTTGAGCACCTGGGTGTTAGTGTTCACGTCAACACCGCCAGCTGTATCGGGCGAAACGGCGATGACGCGACCTGCGAAGAAAGGCGGCTGCATCAGGGGCATTGCGCCCTGGCGACCCAAGGCATCGGCACCGGCGGCCGCACCTTCATTGAAGTCGTCGATAGTCTTCTTAAGCGTGTCCGCATCCAAATCAAGAGCCGCCGCTAACTCTTCCACAGTGTCGGCCTTGACGATATAGCCGCCGGAAAGCTCTTCCTCGAATCCATCGCTGCAGTACACGACAGGGCCGCCGAAATCAGCCGTCGCGTCCGCGAGACCCTGATCCCAGATGTTCCACACATAACCGTTCGGCTGCTTCCAAACATCGCCCACCACGTTCTCGGTGGGACGACCGCTCTCCAGAACGTGGCGCTGGCCGTCAGTAGAAACAAATATACCCGGCATGGAAATGTAGCCTGCGGAATTATCCTCAACCTTGCGCTCCAGACCAGGGGCCACATTGTAGGCGCACCAAGGATTCACCAGCTTGGCACCGAGCGCGCAGGCCATCATAATGCCGTCGCCCTGCTGCCACGGCGAGCCATAGGAGCCCATGACGGGGCGGTCGTTAAACATGCCCGGCATGGCCGGCGACATGAAGCTACGCACCATGTCGGCGTTGCGGGAGAAACCGCCCGTGTTCAGGATGACGCCCAGACGCGCCTTGATGCGCTGCTCCTTGCCGCCATCTGCGACGATAACGCCCTCCACCTCGCCGTCAGCGTTGGTCAGCAAACGCGTGACCTGGGTATCGAACATGAATTCCGCACCCTGCTCCTCGGCCTTCTTGCGCAGCGGCTCGGTGAAGCCGGCGCCGATGCCGTCGGCGTTCTGATGCATACGCGCCACAGCCGGCGTCACGTCAGTGTAGTAGTCGACCATGGTTCCCTGGGTCGACAGGCGATCGGTGGAAAGGGCCGCACCCTGCTCGGCCAACCAGTCGATAGTCTCGCCGGATTTCTCGGCATACAGGCGGCGCAGCTCGGGGTTCTCGAAGCCCTCGGCCACGGCCGTCAGATACTTGTCGAACTCCTCGACCGAATCATCGATGCCGGCCTCTTTCTGCAGCTTCGTGCAAGCACCCTGAATCATACCGGCGCACAGGGCTGAATTGGACATGGTGGCGCTGCTCATCACTTCGCACACGACAACTTCCTTGCCCGCCGCAGAGGCCTCAACGGCCGCAGCCAGGCCACCGCCGCCGGCGCCGGCGATCACAACGTCCACTTCTTTGTCCCACGCCGAATCGCTCGCGGAGCTCAGTTCCTGAGAAGCGGACGTTTGGGGCGCGCAGCCAACCATGCCGGCAAAAGCGGCGGCACCACCCATGAGGGCCGCGCCCTTCAGAAAGCTACGGCGATTGAGACCTTCGTTCAAATTCATGTTTCCCCTTTCCTTACATTAGTCGCCCTTCGGCACGACCCCATAGTGCGCTGGCGCCAGGCCGATAGCTAAATGCAAATGCGCGATTCTCTATCACGTTTCATGATGGCTGTTCGTGAAATCCGATATCGTCGTCTCGGACGTCGTGCTCCTGCTTTGCGCAACATGCGATAATGCAAAAAGCAAGGGAGGAGGTCCGCTATGAGAACCGAGTACTTGCGAGAGTTCGTCGTCTTCTCTCGCCACTTAAGCTTCACCGAAGCCGCCAAAGAGTTGTTCATCGCCCAATCAACGCTAAGCACCCATATTGCTGCGCTCGAAAGCGACGTGGGCTTTTCGCTCATCGATCGGAAAGCGGGCAACCGACTCACCGACAAAGGGGCCGTTTTCCTCGACGGCGCCCGAACGCTGCTGGACGGACTCGACGAGACGCTGGCACGGTGCCGAGAGATGGGCGATCCCGACGCCACTCTTCGCATCGCTGTTCAATATCCAACGCCCTCGTTCGCAGCCAAGCTCAAAGAGCGCCTATCCGTGCCCTTTGCTTTCGTCGAGCACGATTACCGGGATCCCATCTTCCAGCCCATCGTCAATGGCACGGCCGACATCGTGCTCGATTACGACTACACGCCTTTCGCCTCGCTCGTAAAGGAAGCGAGCGCCCTCGACCTGGTAACGAGAACATGCTTGGCCTTCCGCATGAGTATCAGCATGATGGCGTCGAACCCTTTGGCAAGCAGGCCCGCTCTTTCGCGCAACGACCTTAGTGGCGCGTCCATCATCATCAACGATGCCCACAATTACGACCGCATCCGCTATCTTTACGAGCGCATGCTGGGTGACAATCTGGATCTGCACTTCAGCCTGCAGCCTATCAACGGCATGAGCGGTCTGGCCTTCGCCACCTACGGCGATGGGCTGCATATTTGCGGGCTGTCCGAAAACCGCCACTGGTTCGCCGACCGCGCCGACGTGGTGCTCTTCGAAGAGCTCGACGGAAAGCCCTTCGGCATGCCCACCTCTCTCACGTATTCAGCTGACGCCAGCGATTGGGTTCGTGAAGGTGCAGCCATCGTTCTCGAGTGCATGGAGGCTTGCAGAAAGGAAAACGGACTTGCGAGCTAAGCGCTAACTGAATGCGCTAGACATAAAACTGATAAGTTACTCAGGCAGGTGGCGCGTAACTCTTTTGAAAATGTCGCAATAAACTCCCAGTTTCTTACGACATTTCGGATTATAGGAGGAAGACTGGCGCCTTTTATCACGACATCGAAACGCCCCGCGCCCTGCGACGATAGGCACAAATTGCCTGTTTTCGTTGCAATCACTTGAAACGAAAATTGTTTTCGTTGCATAATGTCTGCAACGATGCGACGAAAAGGCGGACACTATGCGCGAAACAACCACTCTCGAGTTTAAGCAGCAGCTGTCGAAAAGCTACCTGAAGACCGTCAGCGCCTATGCCAACTACGGCACGGGGAAGATCATTTTCGGCATCGCAGACGACGGCACGCCCGTCGGATTGACCGATCCGCAAGACACCTGCCTTCGCGTCGAACATGCGATTAACGACTCGATCGATCCAGTGCCTCGTTTCGAGCTGTCCATCGAAGAGGACACAAGAACAGTCACACTAACGGTGCATGAAGGCCCCGACAAACCCTATCTTTTCTCTGGACGCGCCTATCGTAGAGCCGACACCTCAACCGTCGAAGTGAGCCGCCTTGAGTACGGCAGGCTCGTCTTGACGGGTGAGCATGTCAGCTTCGACGCCCTCGTCGCAAAAGAGCAGGACCTCGCATTTGGCCATCTCGAGAAGGAGCTCGCCTCCAAACTGGGGCTCAAACCCCTCGATCAAAATTCCCTTATTTCGCTTGAGCTTATGACACCTTCCGGCGAATACTGCAACGCGGCCGCCCTTCTCGCCGATAGCAATCATTTCCCTGGCATTGATATTGCGCGCTTCGGCGAGAGCATCAACATCATCAACGCCCGGCACACGTTCGAGCACATGTCGGTTCTTGAGCAGATGCAACGCACGCTAGAAGTGTTCGACACCTACTACGCCTACGAAGAAATCGTCGGATTCGAGCGCATAGCGAAGACGCTCGTACCGCGGGAGGCTTTTCGGGAGGCTATCGCCAATGCGCTTGTCCACCGTTGCTGGGACGTTCGCGCCAACATAAAAGTGGGCATGTTTGCCGATCGCATTGAAATAACCTCGCCAGGAGGACTGCCTGCCGGAATCACAGAGGAGCTCTACCTCGCAGGAGGCCCTTCAGTGGCTCGCAACCCAATCCTTGCGAACGTTTTCTTTCGACTGGGACATATAGAACGGTTCGGTACGGGCATCCCGCGCATCCTGGACGAATACGCCCATGAAACAGTATCGCCCTCTTTCGCTCTGCGCGATAGCTCGATTACGGTGATGCTTCCCGTGACAGTGCTTGAGAACGTAACACTCGACGAGGAAGCCATACTTGCCGTGCTCGCCAAGGGCTCTGCTCTCACACGATCCCAGATAAGCGAAAAGACGCAGCTATCGAAAAGCAAGGCTATCAGAACTCTGAATGCATTGGTTGAGAAAGGACTCGTAACTAAGGTCGGCGAAGGCCGCTCCGTCCGCTACGAGAGAAACTAGCGGGAGAAAGCCCTTCGATATTTCTCTGTAACACCAAACCGCATCCTCCTCGCAACGAGCAGCTCAACGGTCACAATCCCATTGCAGCCGTCTCGCACGCCGATGGCATAATCGTGGGGCGCGGCCGTGGCGGCCGCGTTATGATTCGCTCGTTATGGAATCTTTGCAGCGAGACATATCGGATGAGAGGGACGCGCGTCGGCCCGATGGGCGCGACGAGCTCGACAAGTCAAACAGCCCGGCCACCCGCCCTAAGCGAAATCGACGCGATAAGCGCGACAACGGCATCGATATGCTCAACGGCCCCTTGCCGGGCAAGATTCTGCGGTTCGCCATTCCCCTGGCGCTGAGCAGCATCCTCCAGCAGTTGCTGAACTCGGCGGATGCCTCCATTGCCGGACAGTTCGTCAGCAGCTTCTCGCTCGCGGGCATCGGCGGCGTGAACCCGGTGACGGCTATGTTCGTGAACCTGTTCGTGGGGCTCTCCATCGGCGCCAACGTGGTGGTGGCCATGCATGTGGGTGCCGGCGAGTTCCACAGCATCAAGAAGAGCGTCCACACGGCCATGGCGCTCTCACTCATCGCCGGGGTGGTCCTGGGCGGGGCGGGGCTCGCCCTGGCCCCCTGGGTGCTAGATGCCATCGGCATGCCCGAAGACTCCCTCGCCGACGCGCTCACCTATGTGCGGCTTTACTTCTGCGCCATCCCGTTTCTCACCATCTACAACTTCGGGTCGGCGCTACTGCGGGCCCACGGCGATGCGAAACGGCCGCTGTACGCCCTCGCTGCCGCCGTCGTGGTGAACTTCGTCCTCGACCTCGCCTTCGTGCGCCTGTTCGGCTGGGGCACCGCCGGCATCGGCATCGCCACCGTCATCGCCGCTGCCCTGAGCGCCGTCATCGTGGTGGCGTTCCTTATGCGCGAGGAAGGCCCCTTCCGCCTGCACCTGCGCGAGCTGCGCATCTGCGGCCCCGAGCTGGCCGGCATCCTGCGCATCGGCATTCCCGCCGGCATTCAGGGCGCCGTGTTCTCGCTTTCCAACACCGTCGTTCAGGCGACCATTAACGGCTTCGGCTCGGCGGCCATCGCGGGCTCGGCGGCCACGTTGAACTTCGAGTACTACACCTACTTCTTTGTGAACGCCTTCGGTCAGACCGCCGTCACCTTTACCGGCCAGAACTTCGCCGCGAAGAACGCCGACCGCTGCCGGGCCATCTTCCGCTGGTGCGTACTGTTCGGGTTCACCTCGTCGCTTATTTTGGGCGTGACGTTCACGGCGTTGGGCACCCGGGCGCTAGGGCTGTTCACCACAGACGCGGCCGCCCTCAGCTTCGGTCTCGTGCGACTGTGGTTCGTGGAGCTGCCTGACTGCCTGACCACCTTCTACGAAGTGCCCGCCGGCGCCATGCGGGGCATGGGCTGGTCCACCCTGCCGGCGGTCATCACCATCCTCGGTTCCTGCGTGCTGCGCGTGGCGCTGGTGACCTGGGTGTTCCCGCTTTCGGGCACCTGGGACACCCTTATGGTGATTTATCCGGTCACCTGGTCGTTCATGATCGTGGCCATGCTCGTCTCCTATTTCATCGTGCGCCGCCGCTGCTACCGGTCTATTGAGCCTGCGGCTGCGTAGGACGGCGTGCCCCATTGGATCCGTAGCGGCGTGGGACGGTCGCGCCCCATCGAACCCGCAGCGGCGTAGGTCGGCATAGGTCGACGGTTTCCCGTATAATGGGCTCAACGCCGAACCCTCAGCCCCAACGTCCCGCGTCCCAAGTCGCGGCGCCCCATGCTCCGAAAGGCGGTGAACCTCGTGACCCTTGCCCATTACGTGCTCATGAACAAAAACACGCCCGTGTTGTCGTTCGACTACGACCTGGGTGACCACAAGGCCGTGCGCATCCGCGAGGTGTTCGCCCCCGAGGCGGCGCCGTTCGGGTTCGTCGATCGCCGGGGCGACATTTCCAAGGCCGAGTTGAACTACTGGTGGCGCCACCGCGCCATCCCTGCTTCCCGTGCGCATGTCAAACGTCTTCTGGAGAACCTGCAGCTGGAAAGCACGCTGGTGCTCGCCGAGAAGAGCTTCGGGCTGTCGCTTTCCGACCGCTACTGGCTGAACGACGAGGACGATCCCGCCTCGTGGGACGCCGTCAACTTCTTCGACAACGACTTCTCTGATGACCTGGGATTTCTCACCTTGGGCCAGGACTTAGCGGGGTCTTCCCCCGATGCGCCGGACTACCGCACGGTAAGCCTGTCCTCCCCCAACAGCACCTTGGGAGGCGACCTTCTGAAGAAGTGGAAGATCGTAAACGGCGAGCGCGTGCTGCTGAAGTCAGGAGTGGGCTTCGTGAATCAGGAGCCCTACAACGAGGTGGCCGCTACGGCGTTGCACCGTCGGTTGATGGAACCCGGCGAGTTCACTCCCTATACGCTGTTCGAGGACGGACGCCGGGTGTACTCTGCCTGCCCGAACCTGCTGGGGCCCGACGAGGAACTGGTGGCCGCCTGGGACGTCATCCGCAACGTGAAACAGCCGAACAACTTGTCCGATCTGCGCTTCTACGTGAAGCACCTGGAGGATCTGGGGCTTGACGCCGACGCCACCATGACCTCGCTGGCCAAGATGTTCGCCGGCGACTTCGTGCTGGCCAACCGCGACCGTCACTACCGCAACTTCGGCATCATCCGCAACGTGGAGACGCTTGAGGTGACGGGCATCGCGCCGGTGTTCGACTCCGGATCGTGCTTGTGGTCCGACGCGGAGTTCCTGGAAGTGCCCGGCGATTTCCTGTATATGGCCAAGCCCTTCAAAATGAACGGCATGAAGCCGGTCGACCAGCTGCGCCTGTTCGACGGCTATTTCGACTGGTTCGACCCGGTCATGCTGGACGGCTACCCCGAGGAAGTGGGCGCGATCCTCTCCCAGAATCCCAATATTCCCGAGCGACGCGTGGCCACTATCGTCGACGCTGTCCGCAGCAAGGTGGATCTGCTCACTCGCATCGCGCGATAGCGTCTCTTCCCTACCGCGTCGCCTTCAGACGGCTGAGCACCTTGCGAGCCTCATTCAGGTTCGCCTCGATATCGGCGCCCACCACGTCCAAGTTTTCGGCGGCGGCGAAGCGCGTCTCGGGAATGCCGAACATGCTGGCGATGCCGCAGAGGTACTCGTAGCCGTAGTTCATGGCGCTCACCTGACCGCCGCCCGTGGTGATGTAGGTGAGGTGCTTGGCGCGGCACAACCCCTCGCAGCGTCCCTCCTCCGTGTAGTGGAAGGTCATGCCCATAACGGCCGCGTGCTCGATGTATATCTTCAGCGCTGCCGGGAACGACAGATCCCAGTAGGGAGCGCCGATGACGATCTCATCCGCCTCGGCGAAGTCCTTGCCAATGTCGAACATGGGGTCGTCGAACAGGCCCTTGGCCTCCAACTGGGCGCGATAGGCCGCCGAGTCGCCGTAGTAGGGCTCGAGGCGCATCTCGGACAGGTTCACTTCCTTCACGTCCTCGATACCTTCCAGATACTCGCGGCACAGCGTAAGCGTGCGCGACTCGTCTCCGCGCAGGCAGGCATTCACGAACAGCACGGTCATGGCGTTCCTCCTTTTCCCATTGAACGACGCCATTGTACCGCGAGCCGCCACTCACCTCGCGCCACCTTCAGCCACGAATCGACATCCGCAGCGTCAGACACCCTCATTCGGATGCCTCAGGAGACGTTCGCAGGGCATCCGCGCAAAAACAATCGGCAAATCTGGCAAGTTTTCGGCGGTTTTCGACATCAGGGGACGCAGCAAGGGATACGCATTATGGCCTGCACTACGTTTTCCCAGGTCGGAAACATACCTGGAGGAAGACCTCGCAGCTACTTGAACCTCCGGGGTGCGAAATACGTCGAACAACGCCGAAAACTTGCCAGATTGGCACCCTGCGACTCGCGCGCACTACAGGCAAAGTCGAATCAACCCTCGGGAAGCGCCCCTGCTTCGTAACGAGGCAGGGGCGCTTTGCTTACAGGAGACGCGCCAGGTGCCGACGATGGGCATGGCGCACGATAATCGCAGGTGAGCTTACTGTGTCCTGCTCATTATCTACCATGCCCCAAGGAGGCGTTCTCATGAAGATAGCCATCAAGCGCGTGTACGAACCTTACGAAGAAAGCGACGGGTACCGGGTGCTCGTCGACCGGCTGTGGCCCCGCGGCCTCACCAAGGCCCGGGTGCACTACGATGAATGGGCGAAGTTCCTTGCGCCCTCAACCGAATTGCGGAAGGCCTTCGGCCACGACCCATCCCATTGGGCCACTTTCCAAGAAAAGTATGTGGCGGAGCTGGACGCGAACCCCGAGGCGCTAAAGTTCGCGAAGAAGCTGTCCAGCCCCGAAATGGCCAAATACCCGCGTGTCACCCTGATATACGCCGCCCGCGACGAAAAAGAGAACGAGGCCGTCGTCCTTCAGAAGTGGCTCCCCGCGCACGAATAAGAAAAAGCGAAAGCGATTTTCGGACACTCCCAGGCAATATCAGCGACATTTTTAGCTCAGAATTTTGAGTTGTTAGACTTTGCAGCAGAAAAGAGCGTCGCAAAAATCGCAAATCGCAGCCATGGCGCTACGCCTATGCAGGGAAAACCTCTTCGAAGCCCCAACCTCCGCAGAAATACGTGAAGCAAAGCTCTAACAACTCGAATTTTTCGCCCGAAAGTAGGATGCAGATCGACCGGGCAGCCGATTGAGCGGACAGCAGATCGACCGGGCAGCCGATTGACCGCCCTGATCTTCCCTATCCTCTCCTCTGCTCCCGAATGGGCAGGTTGGTCACTTCCGCTTCCAGGGGCAGGGGCACGTCGTCGGCTTCGGCCTCGGCGGCGAGGCCTCCGTCCCAGGCGTCGAAGTCGGCCTTGCCCGGCAGGATGATGTTCAGCACGATGCCCACCACCGAACCCACGGCCAAACCCGAGAGCGCCACCGTCACGCCGCCCACTTCGAAGGTGACGGCCCCGGCCGCGCTGTAGGCGATGCCGAGCGAGAGCACCAAGATGAGCGCCGTGATCAGCACGTTGCGGCTCAGCATGAAGTCCACGTGGTTCTCCACGAGGTTGCGGATGCCCACCGCCGAGATCATGCCGTACAGCACCAGCGACACGCCGCCGATCACGCACGCCGGCATGCAGGAGATGACCGCCGCGAACTTCGGGCAGAACGACAGCAAGATGGCGAACCCAGCGGCGATGCGCACCACGCGCGGGTCGAAGACACGGGTGAGGGCGAGCACGCCGGTGTTCTCGCCGTAGGTGGTGTTGGCCGGCGCGCCGAACAGCGACGCCACGATGGTGGCCAGGCCGTCGCCGAGCAGCGTGCGGTGCAGCCCCGGCTCGGCGATGAAATTGCGATTGCAGGTAGAGCTGATGGCCGACATGTCGCCGATGTGCTCGATGATGGTGGCGAAGGCCAAGGGCATGATGGTGATGATGGCCGTGATGGCAAGCCCCGCGTCGAAGCTGGGGCCGAACAGTGCGAACACCGTGTTGTCCCACAGCACCGGCAAACCGATCCAAGGCGCCTCGACCACCGGCGTAAAATCGACGATGCCCCCGATGGCCGCGGCCAGATAGGAGCCCACAACACCGAGAAGGATGGGAATGATGCGGATCATGCCGCGGCCCCAGATGTTGCTAATGACGATAATGATGATAGCCACGAGCGCGATAGGCCAGTTCGTCTCGCAGTTGGCAATGGCCGAGCTTGCCAGAATAAGCCCGATGCAGATGACGATGGGGCCCGTGACCACCGGCGGAAAGAACCGCATGATGCGCTGCGGACCGAACGCCTTGAACAGCGCCGACACCACCAAGTACAGAAGCCCCGCGCAAGCCACGCCCAGACAAGCGTAGGGTAGCAGATGCGCTTCCCCGTTGGGCGCGATGGCCGCGTACCCCGCAATGAACGCAAACGACGATCCAAGGAACGCCGGCACTTTCCCCTTCGCAAGGAAATGGAACAGCAGCGTGCCCAAGCCCGCGAACAGCAACGTGGCCGAAACCGAGAGCCCGGTAAGCGTCGGCACCAAGATGGTGGCGCCGAACATGGCGAACATGTGCTGGATGCCGAAGACGGTCATCTTCGGCGCACCCAATGTACGGGCATCGTAGACGGCATCGGACGCGTCGGGGGCGCCCATGGTGGGCACGGTCTTGGGATCGCTCACGGAAACCTCGAATCATCGCGGGAATCGGTCGCCGCCCATTATGGCACGGCTTCCGTTGCCACTGGGTTTCGCGCCCGCGAAGGGGCCAAGCGCCCCGCAAACCGCCCGGCGCTCTCATGTTAAGAGCTGCCTCTTTCGCTGAAATGAGCAAAACCGGGCACTTCTCGTAATTTCTCGCGGGCCTTCCCGTCTCTTCCCAAGCGTTTCCCCAGGTGGTATCTGCATAATTCCCGGCTTTTCGCTCGAAAGACTACGAGAAGTACCCTATTTTGCACAAAGGGCCGCCCCGAGATAGGAGGGGCGGCCCCAATCGTCAGCTCCGGAAACGAAGGTTAAGGCAGACGTTTCGGAGGAAGTGAAATGGCGGGTGTCGCACGCTGGCCGCATCGATCCGACCAGCCGCGATGAACGCAAAAGCGGTTAGTCGAACTGGCGCAGGGCTCGGCCGAGACGCGCGAGGCCCTCGCGCAGCACCGGTTCGGGCGCGCAGTAGCCCAGACGCGCGCCGCCGGGGAGCTCGAAGCGGTTGCCGGGCACGAGCAGCACGCCCTCTTCCTTCAGCAGCTTGATGCAGAACTCCTCGTCGTCCATCGGGATGTCCCACTTGATATAGGCCACCGACACGCCCTTGGGCGCCTGCCAGGTGACGCGCGGCTCGTTGTCGATCCACTCCTGAGCGATGGCCATATTGCGGAACACAATCTCGCGGTTGCGCTCGAGCACGGCCTCGCGATTCTGCAGAATGTAGGTGGCCAGCGCGTCGTTGAACTCGCCACAGCAGATCATCGTGTAGTCACGGTACACGCGGAACTTGTCGGCCAGCTCGCGGTTCGACACCGTCCAGCCAATACGCGCGCCGGGCACCGAGTGCGTCTTCGAGATGGAGTTGGTGACCACGGCCTTGTCGTACAGGTCGGCCATGGACCAGAAGTTCTCCGTGTTCTCCAGCGGCAGGTACACCTCGTCGGAGAGCACGTAGGCGCCCACCGACTGGGCGATTTCCACGATCTGCTCCAGCGTCTCGCGATCGAGCACCGCGCCGAGCGGGTTCGAAGCGTTGTTGATGCAGATGAGCTTCGTGTCGGGGCGCACCAGTTCCTTCAGCTCGTCGATAGAGGGGTTCCAGCCGTTCTCCTCGCGCAGGTGCCAGTACTCCACCTCGGCGCCCAGTGTGCGGGGAATCTCGTAAAGCGGCTGGTAGGTGGGGTACTCCGCAATCACGTGGTCGCCCGGCTCCACCAGCTGCATGAGCGCCATCAGGTTCGCGCCCGTGGTGCCGTTGGTCTGCAGGATGCAGTCCGGATCGATCTGGGTGCGGTAGAGCTTGGCCACCTCGGCCTTGAACTCCGGCGAACCCTCGATCCAGCCGTAATTCATCTTCTCCTGGTTCAGGCGATCGTAGAAGGTGGCACCCGCCTGACCGTCCAGCTGCAGGATCTCCCCCATCGTCATAGAGGCAATCGTGGACTGAGCGATGTCGTAAGTCGCGCTCTTCTCCCACACGTTCAGCCAGTCTTCAACACCGATAGTCTTGATGTCCATGGAACTTGCTCCTTTTATCGACTAGATCGAGATGACGCCCATGGCGAGCAGCACGAGGGACAGCACGCCGAGGGCGGACACGACGCCCATGCACACCTTCTCGCCCATGGTGATGGCGTTGCCGTAGTCCTTGCGCGCCTTCACGTAGATGAAGAAGCCGGGGATGTAACCCACGCAGGTCAGCAGCAGGAAGGACCAGCCGTTGAACAGCACGCCGATCACCTGGAAGGCCACGGCCACGAAACCGATGGCGGCCTGCACCATGTTCTTGTTCTGCACGCCCCACTTGGCCTGGTAGGCGGCTGCGAAGGCCCAGGTGATGACGATAGCCACGGTGCACATGGAGAACGCGAAGTCGTAGGCGTCGGCCGAGAACAGAAGCACGATCAGGAAGGCCTGGGTGCACGCGCCCACGATGAGCAGACTCATGGAAGGAGCGTTATGGCTGTTCAGCTTGCCCCACGAGGCCGGCAGCAGCTTGTAGTCGGCCATCTCGGAGGTCGTCTCGGCGGGCAGAATGGTGAACGACAGCCAGGAGCCCAGGATGGAGATAATGATGGCGATGGAGATGAACGGGCCGCCCCAGCCGGGAGCCATGGAGGAGAACACGTAGACGAGCGCGGGGTAATCGAGCGCGGCCACCTCGGTGGAGGACATGTAGCCGTAGGGCAGCACGGAAGCGCCCACGTAGATGAGCATCAGGCAGATGAAGCCGATGAGCGTGGCCTTGCCCACGTCGGTCTTGCGGGCGGCGCGGGAGGACACGACCGAGGCGCCCTCGATGCCGACGAAGCACCACATCATGATGATCATGCAGTTGAAGATCTGGGTGCCGACGCCCCCGAGAGGCGCCGCGTCGGGTCCGTACTGCCCCGCGGCCACGGCGTTGTCGTACACGTTGCCCCAGAAGTCGGCCGTGAAGAGCGAGGTCCTGCGCCTCATTCTGCAGGGGAAGGACAACCAGAACATCGCCTCGACGCTCACTATCGCGCCGAGCACCGTGAAGGTATACGTGCACCGCCTTCTGCAGAAAACGGAATGCGAGAACCGCCAGGCCCTCATCCAGGATTTCTGGCGAAGCGCCTAGCTGCCTAGCCGCCACAAGAAGGCTGACACACGGCGTAAGACGCTCCCCTACGGAATGAGGTCGTAGGGCATTTCCCGTTTCACCAGGTAAAAGACAAGCAAGATGATCACCATCCACGGCACCCAAAGGTAGGCGAGCACCAGGGTGGCCGAGCGCGCCGCGTAGAACACCACCCGGTAGCCCGTCGTGCGGGGATGGGTCTCGAAGGTCATGCGCACGAACGAGCCGCCCGGGGTGGATCCATCGTGGAACCAGGGGATGACCACTTCCACCACGACGAGCGTGACGATCGCCAAGCCGTTGATGACGAGGGCGGCCATCTGGTTCGCCGTCATATCAGGGAACGTCGGAGGGGCTTGGCCGGCCACTTCAAAGCCCACGGCCACGGCACCGTAGGGCACGACCGCCACCAGCCACACGATGACGAGGTCGATCCACAGGGCCACGCAGCGACGCACGAAGCCGGGATGCTCCGTCGGCTCTGCATCGGCCAACTGCCCTGGAGGTACTACGCGGCCGAGCAGCCATGCGCACACCCAGCCGAGGGCAGCACCCAGGGTGTTGGTGATCACGTCGTCCACATCGCAGCAGCGGTAGGCGTAGGGGTAGATGCCGAACAGGCCCGTGAGCTGGGACACCTCGATGAGCAGGGATGCCGCCAGGCCCAGCAGCACCGACGGAAGGAAGCGCAGGCGCAAAAGCCGCCCGGCGATAAAGCCCAGCGGCATGAAGAACACTACGTTGAAGGCCAGCTGGAACACCGCTTTCAGGCCGTCCTTCGCGATATCGTTCATGAAGTTCATCGGGTTGAAGTTGGGGGCGACGCCGTAGGTGATGCCGAGACCCGCGTCTCCTTGGGGCAACGGGTACAGCGTGAAGCAGCCGAGGCCGCAGACGTAGAGCACCGTGAGGTAGGCTCCCACAAACGTGCCGAAGCGCAGCCGCCCGTCACGATGATAGAGGTAGGCCAGAATCGGCAGCGTGAACATGAACGAAAGCACCGGCCACAGCACCAATGCCGCAGCGAAGTTATCGCTATAGCTTCCCAAAAAATGCTTGACTGCGTTCATGCCGGTTTCCTCGCTCGCCTCCGCGCTTCTCCTCTTGCAAAGCCAGCATAACGGACGCGCGCAAGCAGTGCAGCAAAGGTGACAACAAGGTAAGTGAAGCGATAGCGGCTCGTAAGGAGCGCCTTCCCCTCGACTCATTTGCTCCCGAACGATAGTGGTGCTATGCTGAGGACTTTCTCCGAACAGATCAAACCCACCGCAGAGGAGAGAACCATGAACATCACCGTGTACTGCGGGTCGAACTTCGGCGACAACCCGCATTTCGAAGAGGCCGCCCACGACTTGGGCGCCTGGATCGCCCGCGCCGGCCACACCCTCGTTTACGGCGGCAGCTCCGTCGGACTCATGGGCGCCGTCTCCCGTGCTGCCATCGAGGGCGGCGCGCCGGTCATCGGCGTAGAGCCGGAGTTCTTCATTGAGGCCGGCGTGGCCCAGCACGACCTGACCGAGCTCATCGTCGTGGAGACCATGGGCGAGCGCAAATCGAAGATGATCGAGCTGGGCGATGCATTCGTAGCGCTGCCGGGCGGCGTGGGCACCTTGGAGGAGATCTCGGAAATCTTTACCCGCGTGCGCCTCGATATGGGCCCCCACGAGTGCTTCCTGCTGAACATCGACGGGTTCTACGACCCGCTTCGCTTGTTCCTGCAGTCGATGGTCGAACGCCGGTTTTTCGACCAGTGCGACCTCGACCGCTGCCACTTCCCGCGCTCGGTGGAGGAGCTGGAGCGCCTTTTGGCCACCGCAGGCACGCGCCGCATCGTCCGCTGCGACGGCCCCCTGCTGCAGAAAGCAGGGTAGAAGCTTGCTAGCCGATGACCGTTAACTGGTACTGGGCCTTCCCCGCTTCTTTCACCTGGTACAGCGTGCTGTCGGCCGCCGCGTAGAGCACCTCGAAGGGCATCGGCGGCGTCAAGCAGCAGGCCGCCCCACGCTGATGGTGGGCGCCGCGTGATAGGTCGGGTCGACGACCTCGTCGGTGGCCCGCTGGCCGGCGAAGGGCCCGCGAGCCAAATGCTCGAGCACGCGCTCGGCGGCAGGACCGGTCGCCAAGCCCGGGGCAAAAATGAGGAACTCGTCGCCCCCAATGCGGGCCACGATGTCCTCCTTGCGCATGACCTGGGACAAGAAGATCGCCAGCTTTTTCAGGACGTAATCGCCCTCGGGATGCCCGTAAGTGTCGTTCACGGCCTTAAAGTCGTCCACGTCGACGACGATGAGCGTGCAAGGGCGGTTCTCGGTACGCAGCGCGGTCTCGATACGGTCGAGGGCGGCGGCGCGGTTGTAGAGCCCCGTGAGGCTGTCGCGCTCGGCCTTGCGTCGGAACTGGCTCTCGCGCATGGCCGCCTCGCTCGTGTCCAGCAGCCGGCCGACATGGCGCACCGGACCGCCTTCCTCGTCGTAGAGGACCACCGATTGGTAGCGGTACCACACCGGCTCCCCGTCGGCACCGGGCGCCGAGGTTTCAAAATCGACGAGTGAGTTCTCGCCGATCTGTGTCATGAGCGGCGTCAGGTCGTGGGAAGTAATAGCCAGCTCGCACGGCTTTTGGCAGCGGCGGTTCACCACGAAATCCTCTTGCTGGGGCGCGCGACCGAAGCGACCCTCGAAATCGCCGTACACGTGGGCTTTGCCCGTGCCGCACTCGATATCGAAGAGCACGTCGTTGGAGAGCGCCGTGAGAATTTCCAGCCGCTCGTTCGCCCGACGCAGCTCTTCCTTCTCGCGCACGCGCTCGGTGGCGTCCATGATCGTTGCGTAGAACCAGCGGGTGCCGGAGGCGTCTTCCACCAAATGCCCCCAGTCGTCCACCCAGCGCACCTCGCCATCGGCGCGGATGATGCGGTAGCGCACGTAGTCGCTGTCGCTGCGCTCCATCTGCTCGCTGATGGACGCGCTGACCCATTCCCAATCGTCGGGATGCACGATGCCCTTGAACGTATTGCCCGTAAGCGCGCGGAACTGCTCGGCATCCGAGCACCCGAACAGGCGCACGAGCCCCGAGCTCACCCGGTCGATCGCGCCGGCCTCCTCGGCCTTGTAACGGAGCATGCCGCCAGGGAACTTGTCGAGAAATTCTTGCGGAAGCTCTACGGGAGCCACCGTCGCCTTGGCCGTCGGCGCGCAGGCCGGCTCCGCCGGAGCCGTCGCAGCGGTCGCGGGTTTTTCACGTTCGTCCGTCTTGTGAAAGAGGCGGCTCAAAGACACCATGAAACCTTCCTTTTCCTCAACCTCTCATAGGCCCGAAGCGGCAACGAGACACGCTGCCATCCTCGTGAGGTAAGTTCCTATGATAGCACTCTGCCCTTTCGCCGCTCCTGCAAAATCGGATGGAAGATATGCAGTTTTGTCAACAATTTTCCAGACTGAACGGCCGAAGCAAAACGGCCATCCACCACGGAATATGCTTTATCGCTTTGAAACAGGAGCTCAGCTTACTGTTATGCGCTTCAGGAACTGCTCGTAGTCGGCTTCGTTCTGATCGGCGTAGCTCTGCGCGAACGACACCATGGACGCATCGAACTTGTCCGACGTTCCCAGGTAGGAGGCCATGGCCACACGCTCGCCCGTGCGGGCGTGGGCGCGGGCGAGCGTCCAGGCGCACAACTGGCCGTAAATCTCCAGCTCATCGGCGCTGACATGGTCCAAGTCGACTGACATCTTCCAATTCCACAACTGACGCACGTAGTAGTCGCGCCGGCGGCCATGCTCGTCCCGGGCATGGGTCCAACCGAGCAGCACTCCGCTGGTTGTCTGCATGAGGCGCTGCCCCGCCACGACGCGCTCGCCATGGGAAAGGCAGGGGCTTCGGCCGCAGAACCGCTCGAGCACCGATGCGTTCGCCTCCTTTATCTGGAGCACCAGCGGGTCGGCCATCTGATTGCCCGAGAACGCCGCTACCCAGCAGCGGGTGCCCACGCTGCCCACACCCACCACCTTCTGCGCCGCACCGATGAACCGGTAGTTCTTCAGCAGCTCCTGGTAGGGCGGCCTCACCGTCGCGCGATAGTCATCGAGCATACGCACCAGGCTGCGTCGGACGCGCCGCTGGTTGTCCAGGGAGAGAAAATGGCTGAGGGGCACGATGTCCGGCGGGTCGTAGACCATCTGCGGCTCGCCGTCTTCCATGTGCACCAGTTTCTCGAAGGCTCGCTCGTTGGTCTTGGAGAATGCCCGCTCCAAATCGTCGGCCACCTGGCGCCGATCGGCCTTGGACACCTTGTCGGCAAGTCCCTGAAGTACCTCGGCCACATCGAGGTAGGCCCGCCACACATCGAAGGATCCCTGCGTGGCGAAGAACGCCAGGGACTCCCGGTAGCTCTGGGCCGCCAGACGCACGGCCTCGCGGCACCATTTGTCACCGAAGCCGCGCGTGCGCCCGCAAATGGCGACGCTGGCCACCAAGCGCTCCACGTCCCATTCCCAATGGCCGCGGGCGGTTTCGTCGAAATCGTTCAAGTCGAACACGAGGTGCGATTCCGGGGAGCGGTAGCCGCCGAAGTTCGCGATGTGCGCGTCGCCACACGCCTGCACCAAAAGCCCCGTGGTGGGCAGCGTGGACAAATCAGCGGCCATGGGAAGGGCCGCGCCGCGAAAGAAGGCGAACGGCGAGGCCGCCATGCGGCGGTGCCGCTCAGGCACCAGGAAGGACAGGCGATCGGCATCCTGCTGGAAGATGAGGTCGACCGCCTCGCTGCGGCCTGGACGTACCTCCCATTTTCCCAGATCGCTGCGAGGCAGCTTTTGTCGACAGGCCTGCCCCTTTTGCTGGGACGCCTCGTATTCAGGCCCTCGAACGGGCGCTTCCCGGGTCTTCACCTGGCGGCTCGCCACCTTGTGCACGAGCGAGGAGCCCGTCGCGCGGCTCGCCAGCCCTTGCCCGGTTAGCGATTTGTGGAGCGCCTCTGCCTTTTTGCCCATCAGGCTCCTCTCCCTTCGCGCCCGCTCTCAACCAATAGCTCCTCGATGCGCTGGGCGGGCACCGCGCCGACGATGTCGTCCACGGGCACGCCGCCGCGAAAGAGCACGAGGGTGGGCACGCTCACCACCTTGAAGGCCCAGGCTATGTCGGGATAGTCCGCCGCGTTCAACTTCGCAAAGCGCACCTCAGGATGCCGCGCGGCCGCTGCTTCCAGCACCGACTCCATGGCTCGGCACGGACCGCAGCCCGGACTCCAGAAATCAACGAGCACCATCCCTTCCGCATTGGTCACCTGCGCATCGAAATTCTCTTTCGTCAGTTCCACCATGCCGCGCTCCTTCCCCGCTTTGCACTGAGCCCAGTATAGCGAGCGAGAACTCCATCGCTCGGATCCTTCGCGCATCGTAGTCGGATTGACAAGCATAAAATGCTCTCTTACACTGGGCGACATTGGAATCGACCTAGGTTGGGTGTTTCGATGGCGGAACTGCACGACGCCACGTCTTTGAGTGCCGCCGGGCTGCCGCTGCCGAAGAATTGGCTCGCCATCATCGCGTTCATTTGGGCCGGGCAGGCCGCCTCTATGATAACGAGCTACGCTGCCGGCTATGCGGTGGTGTGGTATGTCACCGAGAGCACCGGCAGCGCGCTTATGCTGGCGGCCATGAACATCGCCGTCATGCTGCCCGTGGGGCTCATCTCGCCCTTCGGCGGCATCGTGGCCGACAAGCACAACCGCAAGCTCATCATGATTGCGGCCGACGGCGCTGTGGGCGTTATCTCGCTGGTGGCGGGCGTGTTCATTTTGGCCGGCGACGTGTCCATCCCCTTGCTGCTCGCCGTGTGCATCGCGCGCGCCGTGGGCCAGGCCTTCCACAGTCCGGCCATGATGGCGGCCATGCCCATGCTCGTGCCCGACAAGCATCTGTTGCGCATCAACACCTTGGATCAGCTTTTGGGCTCGGTGGCCTCCATCGGAGCGCCGGCCTTCGGCATCTTCTTGTACACCACCCTCGGCTTCTCCTCGGTGATGTTCCTCGATTTCGCCGGAGCCTGCGTGGCCATCCTCGGCCTGGCCCTGGCGAAGATTCCCACGGTGGTGGATGCGACGGCCGAAGGTCAGCACGTACTGGCGAACCTGCGCGATGGCTGGCGCGCCATTGCGAAGACGCGCGGGCTCGTGCTGTTGATCGGCGGCGTCACCGTCGGCATGATGATCTTCGGGCCGCTGTCGGCGGTGTTCCCGCTCATGACCTATCAGCATTTCGGCGGCGACGGCTATGCGGCGTCTCTGGCCGAGGCGGCCTTCGGGGTGGGCATGCTCGTGGGTTCGGGCGTCCTCATCGCCTGGGGCGGCGGCAAGCGCCTGGCGGGGCTCATCGCCGTGGCGGCCGTCATCGTGGGCGCGGCCACGGCAGCCTGCGGGTTTTTGCCGCCCGACGCCTTCCCAGCCTTCATCGTTCTCGTCGCCGTCATGGCCGTAGCCTGCGCCTGGTTCAACGGCCCCACCATGACGCTCACCCAGCGCAACGTGCCCGACGATAAGATGGGCCGCGCCATGGGCCTGCTCACCGCCGCCATGGGGCTCGCCACTCCGATCGGCATCGCGATCGGCGGCGTGGCCGCCGAGGCCATGGGCGTCGCTCCCTTCTTCATCGTAGACGGCCTCGCCTGCCTGGCCCTCGGCCTCGTGCTGTACCTCCCCAAATCCGTGCGCGCATTGGATGAAGGATAGCGACGAGGCGAGACTCCTACCTTGCTTTTTCGCGGAAGCGAGAGGGGGATGCCACTTCGACCCCGAAATGGCAAGCCTCGGATTTTCCCCCTCTGCCATAGCTGCCCTCAACTGGCATTTTTCTGCCACTTCAGACCCGTAATGGCAGAGGGCCCTCGAGCGCATCGACCATTACGGGGTCGAAGTGGCATTTACCTAAGGATTTCCGAAATCCGCGAAATTGCTGCACTCACTGAGTGCGCATTCTTGCCCTGTACTGCACTCATTGAGTGCATTTCCAGCCTCCGGACACGCTACTCCCCCAGGCTCATTTGCAGGACGTAGACGCGTTGGCGCAGTTCGTTGGCAACGGGCAGGGAGATTTCCCCGTGATCCTGCAAGTGCCGGATTTGGTCGAGCTCGATGGAAAGGGCGTCGGCGTCCACCTCGTCGGCGTAGCGGGCGGCCTCGGCGAACTGGCCGCCGAACAGGGGCTGCATGCCGTCGGGAAGGGCCTGGTGGTGGGTCAGCGTGATGTCGGGGCGATCCTGCTGTTTCACGTCCTGGCCGTGGTTGATGCGGTTCCACAGGGAGTTCAGCACCATGCGATGCTCCTCCAAAAGCAGCTGCGCGGCACCCTGGCGGCCGTCATGCTGGTCGACAACATCCTGCAGATAATCGATGGCCGCATGCTCAAGTTCGATGGCAAACAGACAGGTGTCGTAGTAGACGCGCTCGTCCTGGTCGCTTTCCACCGCCGGCGGCTTCGTGCGCTGCCACAGAAGTCGCGCTCGGCCGCGCAGAGTGGAAAACCGCGAGCCCACCTTCACGTCGGCACCATCGTAGCCCAGCGAGCGACGCACCTCGCGCAGCATGGCGTAGTAAGGAGCCCGCGTGCCGTTGTCGTAGCCACCTTTCTCGTGAATGGCATCGGCGGCTTTCTCCTGCACCTCGCGCACCTGGGTCGCCAGAGCGCCGATCTGCTGGCTGCACGTATCGTCCACCGACTCGCGCGCACGGGCCAGGCGCACCCGGTAGTGAGCGATGGTCAGGCGCAAAGCCGGATCGTACTGAGTGTTTTCGTCGGAGGCCAGCATGGCCTGCAACTCGCGCAAGGTGCCTTCCAAAACGCGGATGGCAGCGCGGGACAGTTCCTGCTCGTTGGAAGCTTCCGCCACACGCGGCGAGAGCAGCGGCAGCAGGCCGTCGGCCAGGAGCAACGTGCACAGGATGACGCTCGCCGTGAGGAACACGATAAGATCGCGCTCGGGAAAGGACGTCGCGCCGTCGGGCATCGTGAGCGGCAACGTAAAGATGATAGAAAGGGTGACGGCGCCCTTCGGACCGCCCACGGTAAGCACCAGCGCGTTCTTCAGCAAGCTGCCGATGCGCTCGCGCCAATGGGGGCGGCGATGGCGCAGGTGCGGCGTGGGCGAAGGCTGGTTCGTCTCCACCGTTTCCACCTTCGACGCCTTCTTCCGCAGCGTGCGGCGCCGGCTGCGACGACGGCCGACGCGATAGACCTCCTCCATGACGAGCACCCACCCGAAGCGG
Organism: Adlercreutzia sp. DFI.6.23; assembly: GCF_024462535.1. Taxonomy (NCBI): domain Bacteria; kingdom Bacillati; phylum Actinomycetota; class Coriobacteriia; order Eggerthellales; family Eggerthellaceae; genus Adlercreutzia; species Adlercreutzia sp. DFI.6.23. Next base: position 75,924 of record NZ_JANGBP010000011.1, on the reverse strand, counting down.
CACCCCACGATAAGTGCCGTGACCAGGGCCACCACCCCCAAAAGAAACGGCAGCGAGAAGTGGTCGGCAATGGCCGGCGTGAAGGCCTGGGGCAGCTGCATACCCAGAAGAACGAACACCACCGAGTTGATGAGGAACACGATGATGCGCCAGAAGCTGCGGGACACCAGCTGGCGCTGGGCGATGGAGGCGGAGGTGAGGCGCTGGGAGCGATCGGCCATGATGAGGCCCGCGGCCACCACAGCCAGAATGCCAGAGGTGCCGAGCCATTCGGCGAACAGGTACACGAAGAACGGCGAGAATACCTCGTAGAGCACGTTGATGGTGGTGCTCTCGTAGCCGCCGCGCCGCAGGGCCCGCATGGAGTACAGCCCCACGACGCCCACGACCACGCCGGCAGCGATACCGCCGAGAAACAGGCGGCCGAACTCCTCGGCGGCATCGAGGGCCGAGAAGGCGCCGGTGAGGGCGGCGGCGCTGGCGAACTGGAAGGCCACCACACCGGATGCGTCGTTGATGAGCGACTCGCCGGAGAGCAGTGTCGACTGACGCCTCTTCAGACTGACCGACGACGCAAGCGCGCCCACAGCGGCGGCATCGGTGGGGGCCAGGGCGGCGGCGCAGGCGAAGGCGGCAGCCAACGGGATAGAGGGCACGAACCAGTTCAGCACGAAGCCCACCACAAGCACCGTGAGCAGCACAAGCCCCACGGCCAGCGACAGAATGGAGCCCTTGTTCTCCCACAGGTCGCGAGGGTTCGTCTCGCGGGCCTCGTTGAACAGCAGCGGGGCAATGAACAGCACGAGGAACAGCTCGGAGGAGATGCTCACGTCGCGGACAGCCGGAACGGCCAGGGCCACTACCGCGCCGACAGCGATCTGCACGAGCGGTAACGACAGCCGCGGCACAACTTGGCACAGCACCGCCGAGCCGATGACACAAGCCAGCACAATGAGCGCCAGTTCCAAAACTTCCACGTGCGCCTCTTCTCCTCACGCAATTTCCCATTGACGGCTTCTATTATGCCGACGCCGCGATTTCCGTGGTGCCAACGTCCCGCACCCGTTTCATCCCCGTCACGCCCCCGTCACGTCTCGCGCTGCGGAAAAGCATCCCGGGCATCGCAGGCCCATCGCCCCGTTCATCCGCGTACTGCCCCGTTCGGCAGAGCACGCAGGGAATTCGCGCAGGATTTTGCGATAGGGAGAACTCAACGGGCGCAAAAAGGGCGTTCATACTCTCCCTATCGCAAAATCTTGCACACAACGATTCCGAAGCACTCTCCCTATCGCAAAATCCTGCACACTTGACCGCAGTTCGCCGCCAAACCGGAGGGCAGGCTCCGTCGTCCCCTGCCCCTGTACGCTATAATCTCGCCATCGGAAAAGCCGCACTGAAACCGAGGAGGTCTCAATGGACGAGAACGTTCGCCCCGACGACATGGAGCGCATCACCACCCCCGAGCTGGCACAGGCGTTCATCGACGAACAGGTTGCCGCCATTCGCGAGCAGGTGGGCGACAAGAAGGTGCTGCTGGCGCTGTCCGGCGGCGTGGATTCCTCGGTGGTGGCGGCGCTGCTCATCAAGGCCATCGGGAAGAACCTCGTGTGCGTGCACGTGAACCACGGGCTCATGCGCAAGGGCGAGTCCGAGCAGGTCATCGACGTGTTCCAGAACCAGATGAACGCGAATTTGGTGTACGTGGACGCCACCGACCGCTTCCTGGATCTCCTGTCCGACGTGGACGAGCCCGAGACGAAGCGCAAGATCATCGGTGGCGAGTTCATCCGCGTGTTCGAGGAGGAGGCCCGCAAGGTGGGCGACGAGGTGGACTTCCTCGCCCAGGGCACCATCTACCCCGACATTCTGGAGTCGAAGGACGGCGTGAAGGCCCATCACAACGTCGGCGGCCTGCCGGAGGACTTGCAGTTCGACTTGGTAGAACCCGTGAAGCTGCTGTACAAGGACGAGGTGCGCGTCGTCGGCCGCGAGCTGGGACTGCCCGAGAACATGGTTGAGCGCCAGCCCTTCCCCGGCCCGGGCCTGGGCGTGCGCTGCTTGGGCGCCATCACCCGCGATCGCCTGGAGGCCCTGCGCGAGGCCGACGCCATCGTCCGCGAGGAGATGGAAGCGGCGAACGTGGGCGCCTGGCAGTACTTCGCCGTGGTGCCCGACATGCGCGCCACCGGCGTGCGCGACGGCGTGCGCGCCTACGAGTGGCCGGCCATCATCCGCGCCATCAACACCGTGGACGTCATGACCTCCGAGGTGCCCGAGCTGGACTGGGCCCTGCTCAAGCGCATGACCGACCGCATCACCCACGAGGTGCCGGGCATCTGCCGCGTCTGCTACGACCTCACCCCCAAACCTGTTGGGACGGTGGAGTGGGAGTAGGTCAGCGCCATTAATTGAGCTCCCGGTAGCTTTCGTGATATAAAGCTACCGGAGTCTTTTGCTTCTACCAAGTGGCCGGGGGTGTCCCCCGGCCACTTTTATTTTTGAGTCACAACCCAAAAGCGGCCAGCTGCTAGCGAGACCTCTCAAACTTAATAGCTGCGAAAAAGATCCATCAAAACCTCGGTAGGCCTGTTTCTTCCTAGGTGGGTGAAGCAAAGCCGTGTCAACCGTTGGTTGACTTGGCGCATCGGAAAGTCAAATTCCTCTCGCTTGTGGCGCCATGTTGACGCGAGGATAATTGGGGGCGAGGAAAGGAGAGCCGATGAATCAAGTGCTTCTATCGGAGCGCATCCAGAGGGAGCGCTCCCGCAGCGGGTTCACGCAAGAGGAGCTGGCGCGGCGCCTCGGGGTGTCGAAGGCCGCCGTCTCGAAATGGGAGTGCGGGCAGAGCATGCCCGACATCTCCCTCCTCCCCAAGATCGCCTCGCTGTTCTCCATTACCATTGACCAGCTGTTCGGCTACGAGCCCATCGCCAGCGAGGGGAAGCGGGAAGAGGTCCGCGCACGGCTCCTCGCTCTTCTGGGGGAAAACACAGCCGAGGCGTGCGGCTACGCCGAGGAGCAGTCCGCCCTGCACTGGTCCGACGCGGAACTCCTCCGAACGGTATCCCTGACGCTCTACGCGAAGGCGATCGAGCCGAGCGCCTCAGCCGGCGCCGATCGAGTCGAGACGGATTCCGGCCTGGCCGAGCTTGCCGAGAGGATTCTGCGCCGGACGCTGCAGCTCGATCCGGACGGCCCGTCCGCCGACTTCACCCTGCAGGCGCTCTGCATGCTGCTCGCCTCCGAGGGGAAGGACGCGCAGGCTGCCGAGCTCGTCCAGGGCATGGTCCCGGGCAAGCCCAGCACGGCGGCGATCGCCCTCGCCGGGATCGGACTGCGAACCGGGAACTTTGCGGCGGCGGAGAAGGCGCTCAAGCAGCAGCTGCTCTTCTCGCTGCTCGAAGTCGCGAGCTGCGCCCAGGCCCTCACCGGGATCCAGAGCCTGGACATGGGAAATCTCGAACAGCTCGTGGTTCTAGCCGAAGGCATACAAGCGCCGCGGGGGTTCGCGTCGCTCTCGCCGGCGCTCGTGCCCATCATCCGCCTTTCCCTCGCCACCCGCCTTGCGGAGGCGGGGGACGCGGCCCGCGCGCTTGACGAGCTGCGGCAGTTCTCCCGGGACCTCGATGGATGCTGCGACACGCTCGCAAACCCGCAGAACCCGCCGTTCTTCGACTGCGTTCAGGAGCTCCTGTGGCAAGAGGGCGACAAGGGTATCGACGCGGCCAGGGGCGACGCGGCGGCGACGTTGCGCGCCACGTTCGCAAGCCGCATTGTCTCGGACGAGAGCTTGGTCGCCCTTCGCGGAGATCCGGGGTTCGACGAGGTCTTGCGCCGATTGGAGGTCAAGGAGGAATCCCTATGAAGACCGTCGACCTCGCTCTGAGGTACGCGATTATCTATGCCGCGCTCCAGCTCGCCTGCGCGTGGGCGCAGACCTTCCAATCGCCATGGCCCCTGGTCGACGCCTTCGAGCTGGCGCCCACTGCGGAGGAGCAGCTGTTCAGGTCGCTCGGCATTCGCTTCAGGGCGCTCTTGTCGACACTCGCTCACCCGACGGACAGCATGAAGGCCAGAAGCGCGGCTTGCAGCACAACCACCGCTGCCGCGAAAGCCACGTACACCTTGAGCGCGCCCTTCCGGCTGACGCCGTGGACCAGCCCATGGTCGTACAGGAAGTCGTTCGCGCAGTAACTCGCGGCGAAGAGGGCGTTGCAGAGGGCGAGCCCCGCGGCGACGAGCCAGAACCCCGAAGGATCGCCCATCTCCACGCTGCCGTCGAACGCGACGTGCATGGGCACCTCGGTCGTCCCGGGCGGAAGCGTCGAGAGGGCTATGGCGGACACGACGAACGGCGCGGCGACGACCAATGCCCAAAAGACGAGCATGTTCGGCGTCGGCATCCTCATCGCATGCACATCCAAGTCAGAACAGTAAACAGGATGCCGAGGAAGACGAGCAGCGCCGTGTACCCGATGCGGACGTTGCGCCACTCCTGCGGCGAGGGCGGGTACTTCTCGTCGTAGCCCGTGTCGTGGAACAGCGGCCCTTTGTTGACGGGCTTCGATAGCCAAACCGAGACGATCGCGATCGCGAAGGCGAGCGCCACGAGGGCCGGCGCGAGAGCGGATATCATGCCGACGCCCCGCACAGAGCGGAGGCGAGCGCCCTCGGGTCGTCGACGCTCACGCCGATGGCGCGCACGCGCTTGGTCCCGAGCAGCGTCCGAACCTCGACCGACCCCTTCGCGACGATCCAAACGTCGGGACGGTAGAATGCGCCGTAGTTGAGCCTGTCGGGCTCCCCGATGTGCGAGATATCGCCCTCGGAGAACGCGACCGACTCGATCTCGGAGAGCGGGATCACCGCCTCCATCTGGATGCCGCACTCGATCCGGACATGGTCCTCCCCGACGGCGATGGGACGCATCGCCCGCGCCCGCGCGTCGCCGACGAGCCAGCCGGCCGCGTAGACGGAAAGCGCCGTCACGACGACGGCAGCGACGGCGCTCCACTGCGACAGCAGCAGGTGCACGGCCACTATCTCCACGGGGAAGGCCAGCGCGAGGCCGAGCATCATGTTCATGTAGCCGCCCGCGTTGTGGTAGCTGAACGTCTTCTCGCCCGGGAGCACATAGGGCCCCTTGCGCCAGGAGAGCAGCGCGTAGTACCAGACGCTAAGCTCCGCCGAGGTGACGCCCGCGGCGGCCTCCTTGCGCACAAGGTAGAGCATGGTCTCCCTGAACCAGGCCATGGGGTCGCAGCTCCTCGCCCTCGCCGCCTTGAACGCCCTGGCGATCCTCAGGCACTCCCTTGCGGCGATGGCGGCCTCGACCGGGAGGAGCGCGGCGAGCAGGAAGGGCAGGATGCCCGCGTCCGGCGAGCCGAGCGCGAGGGCGCTGAGCCCGTACCCGATCCAGATGACGGGGATCACGGAGAGCAGCGTCAGCCGCCTCGGGCGCACGACCAGCAGGTAGAACCCCAGGGGGATCCCCGCCATGAAGTCGAGCGGCAGTACTATACCCTCGATGTGGCGGGGGATGCATCCCGCCGATAATACGCCGTAGGCGTAGAGCGCCACCGCCGCCGCGCAGAAGGCGACGAGGGCCCTTCGCTGGCTCCTCGCTATATCCACTCGTTCTCCTCTCTAGTCCACAGTGCAATTCTACCAGTGAGCACCCCTCCGGCGAAGGCCGGCTCTCCACGCAACCTCCCTGCATCTTGCCGGCACGCCCACCCCGTCTCTGATAGCGCATATCTCGGAGCACGGATAGCGCAAGACACACGCCTTGTCTGTCAAAACCTTCCCAAATATGGTAAGGTTTTGACATGAGCAAATATGAGGACATATACGAGGTGGCTGCCGACAATTACGGGCTCGTAACGCGAGACGAAGCGGTAGCGATGGGAGTTTCAGACAAGGAGCTCTCAAGGCTTGCATCCGACGGAAAACTGACGCGCATCGGGCATGGCGTCTACCGCGTAAGGCACCATGCTCCAAGCCCTTTTGACCCCTACGCGGAAAGCGTCGCCGCAGTGGGCCCTGGCGCCTATCTCTACGGCGAGTCCGTGCTCGCGATGTTCTCTCTTTGTCCGACCAATCCGGCAAAGATGTTTGTTGCCACTCCTAGGCGCGTGCGCCGGAAGCTGCCCGAAAGAATGAAGGTCGTGCGGCGCAAGGGCGCATCGGACGTGACGTGCTACGAGGGCATTCCTTCCCAGGAGGTGGGAGCCGCCATCCGCTCATGCATCGGAAAGCTCATGCCCGAGAGGCTCCACGCGGCGGTCGAAGAGGCGCTTCGGCAGGGGCTTTTGAAGAAAGAAGAGGCCGACAGGGTCGATAGCGAGGTGGGAAGCTGATGGCGAAGAGGCCGAACAGTCGCAGGAATCTGGATATCGCGATCGAGCGCGTTGCCGGGCGCGGCCCGGCGTTCGTCCAGGCGCGGACGCTCATGGCGGATGCCGTCGTCGCGCAGATGCTGCCCGACGGGGCCGTCAAAGGAGGAAGCGCCCTGAAGCTCAGATTCGGCGCTGCGGGCACCCGTTTCAGCGAGGACCTCGATACCGCACGGGTCTCTGGCATCGACGAGTACATAGGTGTGCTGAACGCCGCGCTTGAGGAGGGGTGGCAGGGCTTTACCGGAGCTGCCGTCAGAAGAGAGCCAGCCACGCCAACCGGAGTTCCCGCAGCCTACGTCATGCAGCCCTACGATGTAAAGTTAAGCTACCTCGGAAAATCTTGGGTGACGGTGCCGCTTGAGGTCGGGCATAACGAGATAGGCGATGCCGACGATCCGGACATGATCGTCCCGAAGGACGCGGCAACGCTCTTCGAGGCGCTTGGCTTCGATCCGCCATCCCCCGTCCCCGTCATGCGCCTCAGCCACCAGATTGCCCAAAAGCTGCACGGTTTGTCCGAAGAGGGGTCAAAGCGCGCGCATGATCTCGTGGACCTGCAGCTGATAGGCCTGAAAGGGCAGATCGATCTTCCTCAAACCCGCGAGACGTGCGAGCGGCTGTTCGCGTATAGGGGACAGCAAGCGTGGCCTCCCCCGATTGAGGCCGGGTCGAATTGGACATCCCTGTATGCAGAAGCCGCAGAAGGCTTGGGCGTCACCCAGAATCTTGCCGAGGCGGTCGAGTGGGTCAACGGATTCGTCAACGAGATTGCGAATTCATAGCGCTGCATTCCGACATTTGCTCTCAGAAAACGTGAACTCATCGTGAACTCACTTTGAACTCATGGTTTTACATTTGAGCAGCTCAGGCTTTTACACCCATGCCCTGGTTTTATTCCTGCGTTATTCCTGGGTGTAAAAATGCGCCCTATGCAATAGACGGTTGAACTCAACTATAATGTGTGGAAAGAGTTTCTGCTGGCCAGACGATGTGTTTTCTAGTTTTACGATTTACTCCCTCACGTTAAGACCAGAGATCGCGAAACGAGTGAGTTCAAAACGGTACTGGGAATGCTCGGCACTCGCTGGACATCCTGCAACGAGGTGATACGACATGATACTGCTCGAACAACTATCCGCCACTCCCACCATCGAGTGGGAGTAGGACGACAGGGTTCTGACCTGCAATTTTGAGTGCCGCACTGTGCTGCTGAGTTTCGTTTCGTACGAAAGTCACGGCAAAGCCGCCGGCGACGGCGGTGAGTAAATACGATGATCTAGCCTCCGTTCCCATGTTGGGACGGAGGCTTTTTCTTTGGCTATTTACTCCCTTTCACCTGCGATTTCGCAATTTACTCCCCGTATTTCAAGACGACAAGGCACAGGGCGGTATTCGGAGGAATGGGAGTAAGGATTTATCCCGAGTGAGTAGACGCGCGCTTTTTGTCCCCGGGTGCGAAACGGGGCCGTTTCGTGGCCCGTGAAACTCAAATCGAACTCAATGGGCATTTTTGCGGTCTCTGCACGGCGTTACCCCAGGTGGTTAATGGGGAGTAAAGAATCTCTCCGTCTCAATGAAAACGGGAGTAATCAGGGGAAATGCCGCGGCGTACCCACCCTGTCGTCCTTCGCGTATCTGTACAGGTCCTCTGCGTCCGTTTCGGCCCATGGGCGCAGTATCAGCCGCTCGGTTGCCAGTTGCATATCCATCTCCATCGACTACTTTCGATCGATGCTTAGTGCCCATTGTATTCGCTACGATTAAACTCGGCACAGGGGATACTGGTTTTCCGTGCGAAAACGCTCATGCCGCTAAATTGAGCGACCGCCTGTACTGCAACGGGATCATCCGCCCGAGCGATCCCTTAATCCGTCGCCCGTTGCGCCAATCGGCAGAAGCCACGCATGGACGCTAATCGCTCGAGCGAATCGTCGTCGGTTTCCGTTTAACGATTTCTTTTTCCGCTATTATCCGACCCTCGGACTTCCTCGTGATAGAAGTAGTCCACGATCACCGGATGCCCCTGGGGGACTCTGCCATAAGGCATTTCGTTGTCCATAAAGGGGCAATCGTACTCCTTGGCCATTTCCTCGACTTTTACTTCAAGCGCTTCAAAATAGCTACGGTTGCGCTTGTTATAGATTTCATCGTAAAGCGGTACGAGATCGGGATGTTTCTCGGCGATATAATCCAGGATCGCTTTTTTGAAACCACCCCGAAGATTGAGATTTTCGAGCCAAAACAAATCGCACCGATCCTTTACTCGCTCAAAAATCATCTCAAAATCCGTGATGCCGGGAAATACCGGGGACACGAAGCAGACCGTACGGATACCTTCGTCGTACACCTGCTTCATAGCAGCGATACGACGCTCGATGCTCGACGCGGAGTCCATATCGTTCTTGAAGTTCTCATCCAGCGTGTTGATCGACCATGAAACGGTCACTCGTCCAAGCTTCTTCAGCAGATCGATATCCCGTACCACAAGATCGGACTTTGTGCAGATCAGAATATCTGCATCGCTGCCAATCAGCTGCTCCAGGAGTTTCCTGGTATTCCCGAATCGCTCCTCCTGTGGATTGTAGCCATCCGTCACAGAACCGATAACCACCCGCTGTCCAGCGTATTTCTTCGGATTCTTGATTTCCGGCCAATGCTTCACATCAAGAAAGGTGCCCCATTCCTCCTTGTGTCCGGTAAAGCGCTTCATAAAGGAGGCATAGCAATACTTGCAGGCATGCGTGCAGCCTACATAGGGATTGACCGAGTAGCCGCCTACCGGCAGGCTGGACTTGGTCATGATGTTCTTTGCTTCCACCTCATTAATGAGGATTCCATCGATCACTTCCGCCATGTTCTCTGCACCTCCAGCACTCTTTCGAATTCTTCCGGCAATTCCTGAATCATGTTTTCGTCCCCTATGACAGAGACGAGGTCTTCCTTCATAAACATTGGAATGCCAAGCGCGTGCGCCTGGTCCGTCAAAGACCATGCCCACTCCGGTTCCGTATGAACCTTCCTGCTCTGCGCCCCGGTCATGGTACCGACGACGACCCAGTTGATTCCGGAAAGGTCGACCGTACCGGGATCGTCGAATAGCGGCTCAAAAGTAACGAAGAAGTGATTTGCTTTGACGTTTTTCCGAAGGGCGTCGATACGCCACAGCTCCGCTTTCCTCGTCACCGTAACGCCGAACCATGCGTTTTCCAGGTCGGTATCTAAATTCAGCAAATCGGGTCTCTTGGTCAGGAACAGGAACTGATGCTGTGGATTCTCATGGATCTTTGCAAATACCTCGTCTCGCCATTCCAGCTTCCACCCGGAGAAATCGCTCATGCCGGTAAGGAGAAAGTTCTGCGGGCGTTTCTTTTCCATCATCTTGAGCTTGCTCGGGAAGAACGCAGGATCAGCGAAGTCGTCAATCATATGCCAACGTTTCACATTGTTACGGGCATAACAATATGGACACCCCACCGTGCAGCCGATGACGATATTCATATTCTGAATCTGATTTTTGATGCAGATGCTCATAACGCCTGCCTACCTGCCTCTCCCGTAAACACGCAATCAGCCTCCCCCACCTTGCGGGCAAAAGCCTCGATATCTTGCTTGCAAGCAGCAGGCTCGCAATCGCTCAAATCGTATGACGTGCCGCCGTTTCGATAGACGGCCCGATGGGAAAACGATCGGCTGACAAGCCCAATGCCGAGCTTCTCGCACAGGGTCATCCGTGCTCCCTTTCAGCTATAATAAACAGGTGTCTATAAACAGTATCCTTGTTGATTTTCGCAGGGGCAATGAACAAACGCGTGCACCTGTCGATAAACGAACAGCTACTGGACATTGTCAAACGACTCAGATTGGAGAGGCGATGGGAGAAACCAAGATTGACCGCCGGCGGCGCTACACCCTCTCGGTCATACAGGAGGCGTTCTTCGCGCTGCTGGCCGAGGTCGGCTTCGCGAAGATGACGGTGGCGGACATCTGCCGCCGCGCTGATATCAACCGCGGCACGTTCTATCTGCACTACGAGGACAAGTTCGCGCTGCTCGACGCGCTTATCGACGAGGCCCTGGCGGCGGCACCCCCACTCGAAGGAACGGAAGCGGGGGCCCTCTGCCAGCGCCCGCCGGCAAACGAGGACTATTATCTGCTCTACTTGGATGACGACGCGTATGCCCGCGTGGCACAGCACGTCGTCGAGCGCGGCGCCGAGCAAATGGTTCCCTCGATCATGGAGAAGACCGGGCTTTCGCACGAAGACGCCTACCTGCTCTTCGTCCACAACGTCCAGGGAAATCTCGCGGTCAACCGCCTGCTCGGTTGGAGGCGAGGGCCTGAGTTCGCCCATGCACAGGAGCTGCTCGGCGCCTATTCCGAAGGAGGCATGCGAGCGGTGTCAAGTCGCCACGATTCCCGTAGCTCATCTTAAGCGTAGGCCCATTCTGGGCAGGCGGCGCGTATCTCCAACTCCATGCGGGCCTTCTGCTCCTCGAACACGGCCTTGCGTCAAGCGAAAACCCGGCAGGGCCCGAGTTTTGCGCAGCAATGCCCAGCTTCGTGCGGATATACGGCAAGAACGCATCGGAGAAACCCATCCCTGCAAAAGGCAGAGACAACGACGATGATACCGTGGGCATTGTCAAGGTAGAACACCTCAAAGATGGGGTTAGTAGCCTTGCCGTATTCCCGAATCAGAATTAGCACATAATGGCGTCGTCGGCGGTGAAGGCGCCGAGGGAGCCCTGCTTGACCTGGATGCAGACGTAGGTGATGCCCGAGTCGGCCGCGGCGCGGAACCTGCGGCGCGCAGCGGGGGAGATGCGCAGCCAGTCGCCGGCTGCAAGCTCGATATCCTCATCGTCGATGGTGGCCGTGCCAGCGCCCTCGAGCACGCCGTAGATTTCCTCGTTTTCCTTGTGCGCATGGACGAACGGAACGTCGGCGCCGGCGGGAAGCTTGTTGATGCTCACCTCTGCCCCGGTGAGGCCGAGCGCCTCGTGCAGCTCGACGCGACCTTCGTCACCAGTGCTGGTCTTCGCGTAATTAACCATAGTAGTTCCTCTCTCAGAGAACCGATTTGCCTTGCGGGCATATCCCGCTTGAGCTATATTTCACGTGATAGTGCATGCAAAAGCGAGTACGCACTTATTTGTAACTACGTACTTTTTTGTGAAACCGGCGCGATCAAGAAGGAGGGCCTCCCGTGATGGCCAAAGAGGAACTTCCGGAGTGTCCGGTAGCGACGGCGGTGGCGCTCATCGGCGGCAAGTGGAAGCTGCTCATCATTCGCAACTTGCGCAAGCGGCCCTGGCGCTTCAACGAGTTGCGCCGCGACCTTGAAGGCATCTCTCAGAAGGTGCTTACCGACAGCCTGCGCCAGCTGGAGGATGACGGCCTCGTCTTTCGCCACGACTATGGTGAAAACCCTCCCCGCGTTGAGTACGGGCTCACCGAGCTCGGCCGGCAAATGATGCCCGTTATAGACTCGCTCGCAGACTTCGGCGCCTATTACAAGGCGATTGTTCCGTAGCAGACGCGTCACTCGGCGGCACTCGCTTCACGACGGCGTGGGAAACGAGGCGCTGCTGGAGCGGCAAAATGCCGAACATCCGCCCGCCCGATTTCGTCACCCGAGAGGACTTCGACTGGGCCGTTTCGGAAGCTGCCGCCAAGAAGAAGCTGGACTTCTCGGCGGTCGAGCTGCTGAGGGTCGGCGAGGGCCTTTGCGTTCAGTGCATGCACACCGGGCCTTACGACGGCGAGCCGGCGACCATAGACGCCATGCGCGCATTTGCAGCGGAGGAGGGCTACGACCCCGATTTCTCCGAATCCCGTCTCCATCACGAGATCTACCTCTCCGACCCGCGCAAGTGCGCGCCGGAGAAGCTCAAGACCGTGATCCGCCATCCTATAAAGTTGATTTAGCGAAACGAGCGACGCAATAGATAGCGGTGTCGGTTCAAATGGAACCGACACCGCTTCTGTATGAGGCTTGCTGCAAATGGCGATCAATGCCCTCGATGCTTCCGCTTGCGCTTCAACTTCCGCTGCTCGAAGCGCGCCTCCACCTCATCCGCGCGACGCTGACTTCTTGCTTGAGCCGACTCCCGCTTCATCGCTTCCCGCTGTGCCGCGAGCGCCTGTTGCGCCTTGGTGCTCACCGCGGGCCGTTTAAGGGCTTTCGCTGCCTCGCGAACGCGGCGCTTAGGGTTCCTCGCGGGCTCGCTCGCCTTGGCAGAATCGCCACCGAAGAACGAGAGCTTCTCCCATTCGCTAGTAACGAATCGCAGGATCTCCTCATCGGACGGCTCTGCGCCGAAGACGATGCGGGCGACGCCGTACCTTCCGCCCTCGACGCGCTCCGCCAGCCCGACCCAAAACTGGCCGTCGTGATATACGGTCAGGGTGGACGACACGCTGATCTGCATGGTTGGTTCCTCCTTTATGTAGATGACCATGCAGAGAAGGGACAACCAAGGAGGCAGGTTACTGATGCGGACTCCCGCACGCCCACGACTACCCGACGGGGACTGTGTTTTCATCTCTGATGGCCGCATTGTAGCACGCGCGGATTTACGATGTTGATTGTCGGCGCCTGGACGGAGATGAAGGCGGTTCGATCTAGGTCAAGCCGGTCGCTCGTTCATGAAGCGGCCGATGGCCGCGTTCATTAGCTCACGACTGATTCCCTGAAAATAAAAGGCGCCCACGAGGACACCTACAGGCTATCTTCGAACTACTTGATTTGGAACAGACGGAGGAAAAAATAGGGCAGAATCGCTCTCACGATCCCGCCCCGCAAACCCGAGGGTTTCTAACTGGCTCCATTATTCCGAGCTTCTCAGTTCTGTCATTGACCCAGGTATCACCCGTCTCCTATAGCGAGTGAATATAAAAATAGGGCAGAGTCGCTTGCGCAAGTCCGCCCCTAAAACCGTGAAGGTTTTGCTATCTGCAGGCTATTCTACCAACCCGAGCGATTCTGTCAACCTGCGAAGAAACTCGAGCGCGGAGCGAGCTGCGGCGTCGGGCCCCTTGTCGGGCAGCGCCTCGGTTTCGCCGTCGGCCCTGGCGAACATCTCGGCGAGCTCGGATGCGGCGCGCGAGCGCGAGGAGCCCTCGGGTACCAAGCCGGAGTGCGCCACGAGCACGGTCGCGACCTCCTGCATGGCCGTGTTCCCCATCCACTTCCTCCTGGTCGCCTTGGGAATTCCCACGGCGGCGACCCTTCGGGAGACACCGCTGGACGCCGAGCCCCGGGCGGCGCCCCTCTCGGCGAAGCAGTTGATCAGGCACGAGCCGTGCGCGGCGCAGTTGCGGACGGACTTCACGCGCTTGAGGTCGTAGTGGGAGGCCTCGAGGCGCCTGTCGCCCCATCGCCTGGCGCAGAAGCGCACGAAGTCGATGAGGGTGCCGAACGAGGTGAGCTCAAGGAAGGCCCAGGCAGGCATGTCGCCGGAGTACTTCGCGTAGAGGCTCGAGCTGTAGGGGCTGCGGCCGCTCATCTTGAGCTCGCGCAGGCGGTACTCCCTGTTTGCAGTGGTAAGCGATGCCATGTAGTCGGCCACGATGGCGTAGCCGTCCTCTCCGCGGTCCTCCATCTCGCGAAGCAGTGTCACCTTCTGGAAGTGCTCGATGTCGAGCGTCATGCCGAGCAGGGCGTGGCGCAGCTCCTGGTCGAGCGCCGCGAGCAGGCGCAGCTGGCCGAAGTCGAGGTCTACGTAGCGGCCGTCGCGCGGGCCTCCCTCGTATTTCGAGAAGAGTTTGCGGTAGGATGCGAGCTTGAAGAAGTTGCACTTGTCACGCAGGTAGTCCGCGGCCTCTTCCTCGGAACACAGCTCGAAGGCTACGCCCTTCTGCTTGAGGTGCTCTATCTGCTGCTCAATCGTGAGGATCGGCTTCCTATCGTGGGGTTCGGCCATGCTCGTTCTCCTGTCATTGATTTGAGAATCCTATTCTACCAGCATGTTTGCCCTGAATCCTGAAGGCCCGTTCGCCAACTCATAAGCAAGCCACCTGAGACTACTCACTTTGTTCACGAATGGCGAAGACCTGCGACCTGGGGTTTTGCAAATGGCGCGCAAGCCACCCGCGTTAATTCACTTGCGATTGCAGCTGGCGACTTGCAGGCAAAAGGGCGGTTGAGTTTCAAAACGGGCGTTTTCGGCGCCATCGAGCCTCCAAAGGCGACCCGCCGCGCACTTTGGGACAAAAACAAAAACTCAAAGCCCTGAGTTTGAAAAAAGTTTTTGAGGTTGTCCCAACTTTTGTCCCCGAAGCCGACGAAACGCGACATCGCGTCATTCGGCGGCACGCGTTCCGTGTCGATGCCGAAAACTGGGTGTAACTGGAATGACGGGACGGCAGAACCAAAGCCATCGAGTGGGAATAAAACCCCGCGCCAGCTTTCAATCGACCTGTCGGGCGCCCTTCGTCGAGGAGCGCCCGACTTGCCACCTGCTTGCAGCAAAGTAGCGAAAAGGGAGACACGATGATCGAGAAGGTCGAAGAGCTGCTTGAGTTTCTAACGTCACGGAACAACTCGCAAGCGTATCAGGCGCTGAAAGTGCTGGAGGAAATGAGCGCCGAGAGCAGCTGCCTCTACCCGCACATGGACAAGTTCCTCGCAATGGTGAGCAGCGGCAACTCATACGTTCGCACGCGCGGGCTCGCGCTGGTAGCCCACAACGCGAAGTGGGACGTCGACGGCAAAATCGACGGAATAATCGATGAGCACCTGGAGCACATAACCGACGAAAAGCCCACCTGCGAGACAGTACATAAAGTTGCTCCCCCTGCTTGCCGAGGCCAAGCCCGCCCTCGCGCCCAAAATCGTCTCCGCACTAAGAGACGCCAACGTCGCCCGCTACGCAGACAGCATGCGCCCCCTGGTTCAAAAAGACATCCGCGACAGCCTGCTCGCGATAGAACGCTAGGGAGAAGTCCGGACATAATCCTCTGTCGCGCAAAGTGGTATTCACAGATTTAAACAGTCACACTGAATCTATGCTAATATGTCAGTGCGATTGGCAGCCTATCCTTCCAAAGCGAGCAACAACCCTGCAAGCAGTATGCGCGAGTCTTCCGCGATAGCCTGCTGCATGGCGACCACATCTCCCCTCACAAGCTCGTCGATGGAAACCTCGAACAGCTGGCTGAGAAGCAGCAGGCTCTGCACGTCCGGGTAGGTCTTGTCGTTCTCCCAATTCGAAATGGTCTGGTGCGACACGAATATCGCCTTCGAAACCTCGTCCTGGGAAAGCCCGCGCTCCTCCCGCTTGGCCCTCAACTGCCGAGCCAGTTCCATCGGTTCCTTCCTTTCGATTGCCCGTTGGCGCGCCACGTCGCGCGTGCGCATCGGAATGATACCCCACCAGCCTTGCAAAACGATGCAGACACAGCTGTCAAAAGTCTTTTACAGGCCCTTTGAACAGGTAGTTTGCTAGCACGATCCATTTGCGGACAGGGAGGTGAATCGGGAAAATAATGCCCATCGACGCAAATCCAAGTGAAAGGAGCGAAACGGTTATGGCCCGCGAAGAGAAGGTTTGGGAATATGCGATGGACGCCGGCTTCACGCCCTTGGAAGACCGGTGCATCATCGTCAAGGGCGCGGCGGGAGACCTGAGCGAAAAGATCGTCCGCTTTTTCGAGACATGGGATATGGCGGTTCTCCAGATGTGCGAGAACGAGCTTATCCTACTTCCTTTCGAGTCCTTTTGGGGAACGCTGGAACGGGATGTCTCGCTCGTGATCCCCTATGCGGACATTGAATCCGTGAAGCTTATCGACGACCTGCTCAACGTGGTCATCGACATTGAAACCGGCACCGGCGGCGTGCGCCTCACCACCCAGCAAAAAAAGCTGAGCGACCTGCGCCTATCCGGCATATACGCCACCCAGTACGCCGGCGGCTACAAGAACTGGCACGCCGAGAACGTGCAATCAACCCTGCAAGCCCTCAGCGAGCTCGGGCGCAAGGCGTCGTGCGAATAGGGCTTCCCCCGCTAACACTCAGCGTTGTCGAACAGCGACGTTGATGGTCTCATAGGCTTTCGCAGCAGGGGCACCGACCGCATCCCACACTGGACTTCAGTCGACGAAGGTGCCCTATTCTGCATGAAATCTCGAGTTATGAGCGCGTAAAGGGCGACGTTGCCGGCCATCCAGCAAAACCGGCTTCATCTGGAGTGCTCTGACCAGGCATTTCTCTCAGACTCTTCGATGCGTCTTCTACCGCAAGCGGAAGCAGACGCTTACAACTCAAGATCTGCTGCAGAAACCGGGGGTTCGTCGACCGAAAGGTCGGCAAGGGCAGACCCTCGGCCATAGAACGCATTGCATCGCCAAATGCACACTCGGGCTTTCTCGTCTGGCCCCTTGCCTTTCGGCGGTATATTACGCTAAGCAGAAAACTACGGGAATCCGGAGGGCGAACATGGTCGCGCGCAAATTGCACACCGTTGAGAAAAGAATGATCCCGTCCTCGGATCGCGACATACGGGTTCTCATCATGCGCCCTACAGAAAACGCGCGGCCACAAGAAAGCACTCCAGGCATCCTGTGGCTTCACGGAGGGGGCCATCTTCACGGCATGTACCAGAAGATGCTCCTGCCCCATGCCCGCCTTCTGGTGGAAAAGTACGGCGCCGTGGTGGTGGCCCCGGAATACCGCACCGCCTTCGAGAAGCCGTTTCCCGCCGATTTGGAAGATTGCTACGCCGCCCTGCTCTTCCTGAAGGTCCACGCCGACGAGCTGGGAATCAACGACGCACAGATTATGGTGGGCGGGGAAAGCGCCGGGGGCGGCCTCACCGTGGCTACCTGCCTTTTGGCGCGCGACCTCGGCGAGGTCAACATCGCCTACCAGATGCCCCTCTACCCCATGCTGGACGACCGGGAGACCGCTTCCTCGCGGGACAATCACGCGCCGGTGTGGAACACGCGCACCAACCGGTTCGCCTGGAAGTACTATCTCCGCGACCTAGACGGCGTAACGCCACCGTCCTACGCCGCCCCTGCCCGCGAGACCAATTACGCGGGGCTGCCCCCTGCCTACACCTATGTCGGCACCGAAGAACCGTTCTATTGCGAAACGCTTGAGTACGTCGCGAACCTCAAACGCGCAGGCACAGAGGCTTCCGTAGACGTATACCCCCACTGGTTCCATGCCTACGACATGCTGCTCCCCTTCGCGAAGAAGTCGAAGGAAGCCGTGCGGCATTTCGAAGAGCACTACCTCTACGCCACCGAGCACTATTTCGCCCCGCAAAGAATCCCTCCCTCTCTCGACTAAAATAGACCCTCAACCGAAAGGACCCAACTATGGATACTGATAAGAAGAAGGAGTTGCGCGCCGCCTACAAGGAACGCCCACGGGAAGCGGGCGTCGTCTTCGTCACGTGCGGCGCGACCGGCGAGATGTTCCTCGCGGACGTCGTAGACTCTCCGGCGGCGTTCAACCGAATGCGCTTCCAGCTGTCGTCGGGGCTTTACCCGGACAAGCGGCTGCAAGCCCTCTGGGATCAGCGCGGCGAAGACGCCTTCGAGTTCGGCGTGCTGCAGCGTCTCGACCCCAGCGACGCGGATACGGACATCGCCGAGGAGCTTGAAAACGCTCCTCGACCTCTGTCTGGCCGAGCACCCGGAAGCCACCAAGCCGAAAGCCGCCCACGGCGCCCGGCGCCGGTAGGCTGCTTTGGATTCTGGGACGGATTACGAAAGCACAAACTAACTGCCTTTTGAGTCGCTATCGCCAGATACCTGGTGGTAGAATGCGCGGACATGGTTTACATCACAGGTGACATACACGGCGATCCGCGCGATTTGCTTCGCTTTAGCGAGGCCCATTCACTCACGGCCGACGACACCATCATCATCCTCGGCGACACGGGCTTCAACTTCTACCTGCACGGGCGCGACCGCAAGGCGAAGAAGCTGGCGGCGCGCATTCCCGCTACGCTGCTATGCATCCACGGCAACCACGAGGCTCGGCCGCAGTCGCTTCCCGAGCTCTACCATGAAGAGCAGCGCTTCGGTGGCGCCGTCATGACGGAAGACGCCTTCCCAAACATCCTCTTCGCAGTGGATGGCGAGATCTACGACATCGAAGGGTTCTCCACCATCGCTATCGGAGGAGCCTACAGCATCGACGCCCAATGGCGACGCGAGAACGGCATTCCGTGGTTTCCCGACGAGCAACCAAGCGCGCAAACCAAGCAGCGCGCCGAGCGGGTCCTCTCCGAGCGCAGCTGGAAGGTGGATGTGGTGCTCTCCCACACGTGCCCGGCGAAGTACACGCCCACCGAAACCTACTTCCCCGGAATCGACCAGAGTAAAGTGGACAAGTCCACCGAGAACTGGCTGGACACCATCGAGGATCGGCTGACCTATCAGCGCTGGTACTGCGGCCACTGGCACATCAACAAGCACATCGACCGCATCGACTTCCTGTTCGGCGACGTAGAAGAGTTCGCCGCCGGACTTAAGCACTAGTCGTCTGCGACGAGCATCACCAGACGCCCCTCCGCGCACGCGTCGGTTGGCGAAGAGGCACTTTTCTGCAGCAAATCGCGAGTTATAAGCCCCTAGCTCTCCCGTTCGAGCCATTGACTTTGAAGAGCTGCGAAGAAACGCCTGGTTGCAGCCTCGCCTTTTCCGAAAGGTTTGCCAAGCTTGTCCTTCAGGCACCCCCGAGACGCTTATAACTCGAGATCTCATGCAAAAATCGGGGTGTTCGCCGACCGAGCACTCGTCCGGCGAGAGCCCGCGCTCATTGCAGAGCAGTCATGAGCGCCCGCACGCAACAAAACGTTGCTTGAAAGGGAAAGCACGACCAAGCAAAATGGGCTCATGCAAAAAATGAGCGCAACCGCTCGGACGCCCTGCGGAACGCGGGCAACCACCCGGGGGCCCTGCAAGAAAGGACGAACATGGCGTTCAAGGAAACCCTTGCCGCGGCGCGGGAGCAGCGAGGCATGACCCAGCAGGCGCTGGCCGAGAAGCTTTACGTTACGCGCCAGGCGGTGTCGCGCTGGGAAAACGGCGAGACCGAGCCGTCCGTGGACATGCGCAAGCTCATCGCGGCTGTGCTTGACGTACCGGTCATCCAGCTCTTCGACATCGACGTGAGCCAGCTGTGCCAATGCTGTGGCACCCCCTTCACCGTTCCCAACATGCCCCACGGCACCGACGCCGACGGCACGGAGAACGACTCGTACTGCAAATGGTGCTACGACGACGGCCAGTTCGCATACCAAAGCGAGGACGAGCTCATCGAGAAGACAGCACCCTTCCTCATGGAGGCCACCGGCATGTCGCAGGAAGAGGCCGTCTCCTTCATGGGCGTCCTCGTCCCTCACCTGAAGCACTGGCAGAAGTAGCGCACCGGGGAGGGCTGGTTCGCCGTCGCGCCATCAGCCCCTGTCGCACGGTATGCTATCCCCACAGTTTCGCAAGTGAATGGAAGGGGCGCTATGGCATTCTGCGTCGAAGACATTGAGCTTGGCGACGACACGAGCCTGCTAGCCGAGCTGGTCGCCTGCTGGCGGGCCTCCGTTGAAGCAACGCACACGTTTCTCACGCCGGACGATATCGAGCGCATCGCAGGGTATGTGCCGGGTGCAATTGCGTCCGTCGCGCACCTCACCGTTTGCAGGGATGAAAGCGATCAGGTCGCAGGCTTTATCGGTGTCGATGGCGCTATGATCGAGATGCTGTTCATCCACCCGTCCCTTCGCGGCTGCGGGCTGGGACCACTCCTGCTCGACCATGCCATAAGCGAGCACGGCGTCACCCTCGTGGATGTGAACGAGCAGAACGAGCAAGCCGTCGGCTTCTATGAGCACTGCGGCTTCGAGGTGTTCGACCGCTCGGCAACCGACGCCATGGGCGACCCCTTCCCCATCCTACACATGCACTTGCCGCGACAGCACGAAATCGCTACGGATTGACGCTGGGCCGCAGTCTCCTTCGTCGCTGTGCTATGTTTCTGCCGGATGACCGCGGAAAGGCGGCAAAGACATGATACAAGAGACGGCGCAAAGCGCACTGGGGCAACTTCAAGGAGGCCACGGGCTCATGGCCCTATGCGCGGTGCTCTACCTGGCCTGGTGGGTCGTGTTCTTCCGCCCTGATGCCGGGAAGGTGCAGGGGCCGTTGTACTGGATCGGCGCCGGATGTCTCGTTGTGGCCGCCATTGCGGGCATCACCGGCGCGGTCTTCATCGCTCTGGGCGCAAGCGGTCTCGCAGCCGGAACAGGACCGAACGGCTGGTGGTTCGCGCTGGGCGCCATCGCCGCCTACATACTTTTGGCCTGGGCAACCGCGCATTTCTGGAATCGCCCCATCACCACCGAGCTGCTGCTATTCGTGGCGTGGGGCGCTTTGGAGCTTTATGCCACCTGTGCTCTGGAAGCGGGCGGTACCCTTGGCCTTACCGCCACATGGTGTCTCGTTGCGATCATCTTCTGCGTGTTCGCCCTGTCACTTACCTGCTACGTTCTGTATTACCGCCTGGCCGCCACGCCGTCCTTCATAGCCGGAGCGCTTCCCTTAGGAGTCGTCGGCATTTTCTCGGCCATACTGCCCCTGTTGCTGTAAAGCAACCCAGCAGGGAATAGCCCTTCGGCGACCTTCCGTCGACGAACCCCCGATTTTTGCATGAGATCGCCAGTTATGAGCGTCTCGGGGGCGCTCCCGACGAAAGCCTTGCGAACCTCTCGATAGAGGCAAGATTGTGACCAGGCATTTCTTCAGATTCTTTCGAAGTCGCCGACTCAACCGCACCCCCCAGACGCTTATAGCTCGCGATTTGCTGCAAAATGGAGCACCTTGACTGACTGGCGCGAACAGCCAGCGGCGCTAACGCGCAGGATTAGCGATTACCGCTCGTGGCATGAGCGCCTGTGCCCTATTTCCCGCGGGTCAGCTTGACCACATGGCGTGCATAAACCACCGATAAGATGGCCGCTACCACTACAAAGGCGACCGCCAGGTACACGGTGATCGAGAAACCTGCGCTATAGGCCTGCGCTTTCGCCATACCATCGGCCATCAGGCGGTGAACCTGCCCCGACATGAGACCGACGAAGAGCGCCGACGAAATAGATCCCGCGATCTGCACCAAAGTGGAATGGATCGACGAGCCGCTCGCGGACAGCTCAGGCAAGAGCACCTCCAGATCGACGCTCTTAATCGCAGGATACTCAGTGCCGATCCCCGCGCACGCAAGCGCCATGCAGCCCACGATGGCCAGCGCAAGATCGAACCGCGTGAACACCGCAAGCGCCACGAACCCGACAAGGCACACGCCGAATCCGACGGGCACAAGCGGCCACACCCCCGCCTTCCCGAGCGTCCGGCCGCTGACAAAGCACAGACCCGCATAGCACAGCGTCGCCGGAGCCAGCAAGCAACCAGCAATGAACGGCGTGAAACCCGCCACCCCTTCCAAATAAAGCGGAATGAGCAGACTGAGGTAAATTGAGCTCATATAGCTGAGAACGATGAGGGTCTCCCCCAGAGCATAAGTCTTGTTGCGAAGCGGACGCATGTCCAAAAGCGGATGGGCGAGGCGTCCTTGACGGCGGATGAACCACGCACACACGGCAATTCCCGCGATCATGAGCGCCGCCATCGGCAGCGGGTTGCGCGTAACCTCGTTTAAACCGATCATGAAGGCGGAAAGCCCCACGGCAATGAGCACGACGCTCAGCCCGTCGACGGGCAGCTTCTGACGCGGCATAATATCGACGATCGTGCGACGCGCAATGAAAAAGAGGACGAATGCCGTCACTGCGGGAATGGCGAACAGCACCCGCAACCCCCAATAGGTAATGACAAGGCCCGCAACGATGGGAGCCACCGCAAGCCCTATTCCGATAATACCGCTATTGATGGCAAGCAGACGACCAGCCCCATTTTTAGGCGAAAGATTGAGCAGGGCCTCGTTCACGACGGGGAAATAGAGGCCCGTGGCAACGGCCTGAATGAGTCGCGCCGCCACCAAGGAGGGAAAATCCCAGGCCACCACGCCAAGCATGGAGCCGACGAACGACACGATCAGCCCGAAGAGCATGACCTTCCTCAAACCGAAGCGGTGGAGCGAGAGGGCTGCAAGCACAATGACAATACCCGCCACGATGGAATAGCCGAGCACCAGAAGGTTCGCCTCGGACAGACTCACGTGGTACTCTGCCGAAACATAGTCGAGCGCGACGTTCATGAGCGACTGCATCAAAGAGGCAAGCAGGTTGCACGCGAACAGCACCACGATCATCGCCTGGCGGTGTTTTGCGGTCTGCTTGTTTTGAACAGCCATATCAGCAACTCCTATTTTGCGTCGCAGGGCTCAAAGAGCGCGCTGCGCTTCGTACCAAGAAGCCATAGTACGAGAGAACATCGGCGCTACTTGCTGAAAGCGCGATATGGTTGTGCAGCTGTAAGCTGGCCTAGATGCCCAGCCGATCCGCGAGTTCTGTTAGCGAATCGCACATGAATGTGGGACGCTCGGCCGCCAGGGCCTCGCGCGGGAACATGCCCCAGAGGGCGGCGACGGTAGCGCAGCCAGCAGCGTTGCCCGCCTGGATGTCGAAGGGGCTGTCGCCCACATAGAGACTGCGCTCCGGCGCTGTGCCCAAAAGCTCACAGCCTCGCAGGATGGGGCCAGGCGCCGGCTTGTGCTCGGGCCAATCGTCGTGGCCGATGAGAAATTGGAAGTAGCCGGCGATGCCGCTCATTTCAAGCCCGCGCTGGGCCATGGCGTGACGCTTCGACGTGACTACGCCCATCGGGATGCCCGCCGCCTGAAACCGCTCGAGCGCCGCCTTCGTGTCGCCGAAGGCGCGAATGCGCGCGTCGTGGACGCCGTCGTTGTGATCACGATAGATCTGCGTGATCTCCGTAGCCCGCGTCTCGTCGCCGCCGGTAAAGTGCAGCATCTGGTCGTAAAGCGGCGTGCCAACCCCCGCCATCAGCTCGGCGTCGTCAAGCGAGCAGCCCAACACGTCGTTCACGGCATAGCGCATCGAAGTGAGAATGATGTCATAGGTGTCGATCAGCGTGCCATCCGCATCGAACAGCACGCCCCGGATATCGTTCATGGAGACCTTTCTGGAAAAATCGGTAAACAGGTTATCGCCATTGTAGGACAAATGGAGGCAAAGGGTGCAAGTAGCGGCGTACCATGAGGAAAACTCTCACCAAGGAGCGAGGAGCGCGCCATGATCACCCGTCTCACCTTCGATCAGATCAGCACTGCAGTACACGACGCCTACGAAGCCTGCAAGGACATCAAGGGCGGCCAGAACGCCCACTACATTCCCTATCTCGCCAACGTGAATTCCGACCTGTTCGGCATCAGTCTGTGCCTGCCGGACGGCCGGCTCATCTCTGTGGGCGACACCGACTACCGCTTCGGCATCGAGTCGGTCTCGAAGGTGCACACGGCTATTCTGGCACTGGAACAGCACGGCGCGCAGGCGATCCTCGACAACATCGGCGCCGATGCCACAGGGCTGCCGTTCAACTCCATCTTCGCCATCCTGCTGGAAAACGACCGGCCCTCCACGCCGCTCGTGAACGCCGGCGCCATCGCGGCCTGTTCGCTCGTCAAGCCCCACGGCGATGCCGATGGGAAATGGAAGGCCATCTTCGACAACATGACCGCGCTTCTGGGAAGCGAGCCGGTGCTCATCGACGAGTTGTACCATTCTGAATCCGCCACGAACTTCGACAACCGCTCCATCACCTGGCTGCTGCAAGAATACGGCCGCATCTACGACGACCCCAAGATGTCGCTTGATTTGTACACGCGCCAATGCTCGCTGGGCGTGACGGCCGAGCAGCTGGCCATCTCGGCGGCCACCATCGCCGACGACGGCGCGAACCCCATCACGAAGCGGCGCGTGTTCGGCGCGGAACTCACTCCCAAGGTGGTCGCGCTTATGAGCGCCGTCGGTTTCTACGAGCACTCGGGCGACTGGCTGTATGCCACGGGACTGCCCGCGAAGACCGGCGTGGGCGGCGCCGTCATCGGCGTCATGCCCGGGCTTTTCGGCGTGTGCGCCTTCGCGCCGCCGCTGGATGACGCGGGCAATTCCGTGAAGGCCCAGGCGGCGCTCAAGCACCTGATGAAGAGCCTGAATCTGAACGTCTTCTCCAACACCCACTTCGATCTCGTCGAGGCCTAGAGTCGGGTACAATTCTTGGAAAGCCTCGAGGCCCCGAACAACGGGATGTGGAAAGGACGAGCCATGATCTGCGACCAAACCGAGCGCGACATTGAGCAGCTGCGCCAGTGGATTGACGAGTGCGCGCCGGGCCGTATGGTGTTCTTCGGGGGTGCCGGCGTGTCCACGGAAAGCGGCATCCCCGACTTCCGCAGTGCCGACGGGCTCTACGCCCAGCGCTACCCCTATCCGCCCGAGACCATGGTATCCCGCAGCTTCTTCGATGCCCATCCGCGTGAGTTCTTCGACTTCTACTGCGACCGCATGCTGGCCCTGGACGCCGAGCCCAACGCCGCGCACCGAAAGCTGGCCGAACTGGAGCGGGAGGGAACGCTTTCAGCCGTCGTGACCCAGAACATCGACGGGCTGCACCAGAAGGCCGGCAGCCGAAACGTGCTGGAGCTGCACGGCAGCGTGTGGCGCAACTTCTGCATGGACTGCGGCGCACCCTACACCGTGGAAGAGCTGCTGGCCCTGCGCGAACAGAGCCCCGACGGCGTACCGCACTGCTCGAAGTGCGGAGCCATCGTGAAGCCGGACGTGGTGCTATACGAGGAGCCGTTGGACGACGGCACCGTGACCGCGGCCGTGCGCGCCATCGCTAGCGCCGACCTGCTGGTGATCGCCGGCACGAGCCTGGCGGTGTACCCGGCCGCGGGCCTCATCGACTACTTCAGTGGCGATCACTTGGCCATCATCAACCGCACCCCCACTCCGCGCGACGCCCACGCCGACCTCTGCATCGCCACCAACGTCGGCGAAGTGCTGGGATATTAGCCATGCGGAAGAAAGCCATGCGGAGGATTCTCGCCCTCGCACTGGCGGCGCTCCTAGGCCTGTCGGGTTGCGGGGCTGCCCCCGACAAGTCCGCTGCCCCTTCCCATGGCGCGCCCGCCCCTGAAGCCGGCAATGAGCCGACCCGCGACGCGAGCGCCCCCGAAGCCGCTTCGCACCTCACCTTCCGCACCGAAGACAAGCTGCAGCAGCACTTCGAGAAGCACGGGCAGGAAACCGGCTGCGCCACGGCCGAGGAATACCTCGCCGCCGCCAACGCCGTCGTTGCCAATCCGGCCGCCCTCCACAAGCTGCAAGCCGAGGACGGCGACGACCTCTACTTCCTGGAATCCACCGGCGAATTCGTCGTCGTATCCCCCGCCGGCTACCTCCGCACCTACTACCTAACCGACCGCGACTACTTCGAGAGGCAGTAACTTGCGGCACTTCCAATGCGGCCAAATGCTTGCAAGAACCTCAGAGGCCGAACTCGCTCTTACCAGCTCAACTATCGATATCGAAGTAATCCCTGTCAATTCCTTTGATCTCATAGGTATGCCGCACCGACACACCGACATTGTGCGCAATCATAAGACGCGCAAGCTGGTCGCCGTCGACAAGGACAAGCTTTACCGCATGCTGCATGCCCGCATATTCAAGCGCACCTTTCGAAAACCGCGCTGTTGTGATGAAGAGGCCTTTCGTTGCCCCTGTACCCGTTAGCGCGCCCACAAACGCCTGAAGATCGGGACGCCCGACGCTTGCATTTAAATCCCATCGTTTTGCTTGGATATAAATGTTGTCGAACCCCAACTTATCTTCGCGGATCACCCCGTCAATGCCTCCGTCGTTCGAGAGAGGGGTGACCGAGCCCGAATCGTCGAGCGAGTCACCATATCCCATGGCGAGCAAAAGCTGAACAACGAGACGCTCGAAGAACGCCGGCGATTGCTGCATAATGGCTTCAAGGATATCCGACACCAACGCCGTCTCAATACTGCGAAATGCCTCGTCTATCGTGTCTTCTGGAGACTCGTTCTCTTCGACAATCACAGGTTGGACGGCCGCCTCCTTGGCCTCTTTTGCGGAGACGCCCTTTCCTTTGCGGCTTCGGTTTAGAAAGTCGCAGAACTCAGGAAACTGCATAAGCGCCTGACGATCGAGCTTTTCAACGCCACTGTTGAGCAAGTCTACCCCACGCTGGGTGACCAGGTAGGTCCCCCTCTTTGGCGACTCGATACATTTTGCCTGCTTAAGATAAGTGCAGGCCCACAGCATATTGTTGGCATAGCGTTCGAACCCACTCGAAATCGTTTCAGCCACTTCGTTGTCGCTCAAACCCCAGTAGTCGATAACAAACCGCCGAAGCTGCTTGCTCGTCACAGTGTCTCCAGGCGTCTCCGCAATACGCCGCAGAACCGGAACCATCATCTCATCGTACCTCGGAACCGCCACCACTCGCTCCTACCCTACAAACTGTCTATTCTTCGCTTATTGTACCTGATTCCTCTTTTATCGCATTACTTACTCATAGCGCAACCCAAGCGCCATCACCCAACGAAAGGTGCCCGCATGCAATACACTGTGCTCCTAGATACGATCACCAGGGTACGCAACCGAACTAAATGACCATTTAGCTGCTTGAGGTCGATCCACGAAACGTCAATCTCGCCGGACATGAGCTTGGGAAGAAGGGCGTCGCGCAGCTTTGCAAGCTGCTTGCATTCCTGCCTATTTGAGTCTATCGCACCAAAAATGTCCTTTAGAGCAGGCTGCAGTTCGGCTGCCTCCTTTGAGGACGGGAGAGGGAACTGGAGCGCACCGAGATCGTCGGCTTTAATCGACGGATAAGTCGAAACACTTTGCTCCGCAATTTGCTGAAGGGTTTTCGTCACGCTGTCTTGCGTAAGAAATAGGTACAGCAACTCCGGACAAACGAGTCGGTCGTTGGCACGTATTACGGTGAAGCCCGTTGACACCAGTACATTTTTGGCAGGGCTGAGAATAAGCCCGTAGTGCTTTTGAATTGGACGAACAGATGAATAAATGATGTCGCCCGACGTGACTTTGCGTCGCGCCCTGCTAGGCAACCTCTCGCTTTGGGGATCTATCGCCTGATAGCTCTCAACGATTCCACGGGTGATATTCCCTGTGTCAAGGTATTGCACGAGTGGCCATTGCTCTCTGGGAGAGTAATTATCTGGATTGAATTCAGCTATGTCAGCAACAGGCACATAGTTGATATGAGTGCTAGCGAGCCATTTCTCAAAAATCGTTCTCGCGTATTCGAGTAAATGGTCATTTAGCTGCCTATCCAATATGGCCAGAGCGCAAGCCGCACCCCCAGCAGCTACTGTCGGAACAGTTCGTCATGGGAGCCAGTGCGTTGAAGGTAGGCTGTATCGCCATCTACGCACCAGATGAGAAGCCAATCGCCGGCATTGGCAACATGGCATTCATTGCTTCCTTCCCATCTGCCCGAAAGCCTATGCATATTGTGTCTGTGTTTGAGGATCTCGATGGATTCGGTGCTGTTTTCCAAGATAAGACCAATGACTGCTTCTAGCTCAGCAAGATCCCACTCTCGCTTACGAGCTTTCCTTTTTAAATCTCGGCTAAATGCTGGGGCAAACTTCGCTTCAAGTCGCGCGCTCATGCCAAAGCCGCCTGAATCAGATCGTGAGCGTTGCTGTAGCTCTCGCCCGATCCGTTAGTAATCATCTCCTTCGTCTCGCGTATGGCAATCAGACTCTCCTCATTCGGCTGTTCGTAATCAAGCGAGAGAGGAATTGCATTGGTATTCACAATCTGCGTCAAGAATGCTCGCATAGCCGTAGAAATATCAAGGCCGTAGTGCTCGACAACCCTGGAAGCCTCGTCCTTCAAGTTGCTATCAAGGCGAATCGTCAAAGTGCTGGCAGCCATCATTGCCTCCTCATTCAAATTTCAGCAAGCATATGATAACGTTTGTAAGTGCAAACGTCAATTCATTGAAGCAAACCGTAACAGAAACGAGGAACCCATGCATGCGACCACTATTGACGCGATCTCTATCCAAATGCAGCCTTTCCTTAATTGCGATCAAATGAAAAAGTTGCGCGAAGTGCTTAAATGCACGTTCTCTCAATCCAGGCCAATGGAAACGAAGCGCGATGAAGACCTCGTTGCCGCCTTCATCGAAGCAAAGCAAGTTGAGGGATGCTCTCCCAAGACCCTAGACTACTACCGCAACACCCTGGAAAAACTTCAGGCATCTCTTAAAATGTCATTCACTCAAGTAGAGACAGCAGATCTACGCAGCTATCTAACCAAATACGAGCGTGAGCGCGGATCAAGCAAGGTTACTATCGACAACATAAGACGCATCATGTCCAGCTTCTTTTCATGGCTTGAAGAGGAGGACTATATCGTCAAAAGTCCCGTAAGACGCATTCATCGCGTAAAGGTGGCCCTAGTCATTAAAGAAACTTTTTCTGACGAAGATCTCGAAATCATCCGCGAAAGTTGCCTTAATCGCCGCGACCTGGCTCTCGTCGACCTTCTCGTCTCAACGGGAATGCGCGTCGGAGAGCTCGTTAAGCTCAATCGAGAGGATATTGATCTAAACGAAAGAGAGTGCATTGTTCTTGGGAAAGGAAACAAGCAGCGCATGGTCTACTTTGACGCGCGGGCAAAATTGCACCTCGAAGATTACCTGCATCATCGAACGGACTGCAATCCGGCTCTTTTCGTGACGCTCTCAAAGCCTCATGATCGTCTAACTATAGGCGCCATAGAGCTACGACTTCGCAAAATTGGACAGCGCCTCGATATGCATCGCGTCCACCCCCATAAGTTCCGGCGCACCCTGGCCACTTATGCCATTGGCAAAGGGATGCCCATTGAGCAAGTGCAAAAACTCCTCGGTCATGCGAAAATAGACACCACCATGCACTATGCTATGGTGAGTCAGAACAACGTAAAGGCATCGCACAGAAGGTATCTGGATTGATAAAACTTCACCAAAACACTTCGCACGTCCTGACGCCAGCCTGTTAGTAACCGAGGATTTCCATGCTAAGCATTTCTGACTGGGTGACTATCGGATGCGCAATCCCGCCCCTGATGCTATCTGCTTTCATCTACTGGCGCCAATGCAGGCAGGACAGGGCAATCAACGCACTTGATCAAGAAATGCGCGATAGGGAGGCGCAACGCCAGCGCGAGCAAATCGAGAGCAATGCCGCAGCTTTTATCTCTCGGTATTACGCTGACCGAGGGCTTATACCGCTCTGCGCCATCGCGGCCATGCACGATTGCACTTTTCCGTATCGCCGGGAAATGTATCGCGAGTTCTGCAGTTGTTCTCGAGAAATGCAACGCGCAATCATCGACTTGAGCGATTGGTCACTCAATCCAGTCAAACACGAAGACCTATATCGGAACTGCCTCGAGAAATTTCGGCAGATATTAAAGGTGGGGTTTCCTGCTGACGCTAACCTTTTTTATATGTTTGACCAGTACATGGAACGTACTCTAAATCAATATGGGGCACTGAAGGTGCCGGAAAGCTCCTTTGAGACCACGAGTAGGATTACGGACATGCTTAGCAATCACACAAAGATTGCAAGAGGCATCCCAGTTCTGAATGCGCTGGCAGATGAGCTGAACCTCAGAACATGCTCTGAGGTTTTTTGCTGCTGGGCTTTATCCGTCGAAGCGCAATACATAGTGGTCTACGCGGCTCCATCAAGCACTGATATTTACGGATGCCCGGGATGCTGGGCAGGAGAAGAGATCTCTCATTTGGAGGATCAGTTCCTGCTGACTCTTTTTTCGATATACACAAACTGCATCTTGGCGGATGAGCCATCTTTAACACCCGAAGCGACCAGCCACAAACTTTCTCGAAAGGCACCACTATGATGACCACACTCAAAACAATATGCTCATACAGAAAAGAAAAAATAGACCCTCAGAGCTTACAAAGTAATTCTTATGTGTCGACCGATGGTATGGCTTCGAACAAAAAAGGCATCTTTCGTTTCTCGATACCTCCTGCG
The DNA here is from genome assembly GCF_024462535.1 of Adlercreutzia sp. DFI.6.23. NCBI lineage: Bacteria > Bacillati > Actinomycetota > Coriobacteriia > Eggerthellales > Eggerthellaceae > Adlercreutzia > Adlercreutzia sp. DFI.6.23. The sequence goes on along the minus strand of NZ_JANGBP010000011.1, from coordinate 45,477 downwards.
CATGGCAAAGTTACTCGCTATCTTAAAGACGACATCCTTGTTTCCAACATTCGCCCCTATTTTAAAAAGATTTGGCTTGCAGATAGAGACGGCGGTTGCTCGAACGACATCTTGGTTTTTACGTCAAACGAACATTGCTCAAGCGAGTATTTATACTGGCTATTATGCAATGATAAATTTTTCGATTATGCTTCCGCAACAGCAAAAGGGACGAAGATGCCTCGCGGTGACAAGAATGCACTGCTAGACTACCCCATCCAAAAACATAACCGTCAGCTCCAGGAAGCGATTGTCCGGATTTTGAGGCCCTTCCAACAACAGCTAGCCATCAACTCTCGGATAAATGACCATTTAGCTGCCTGAGACCGATCCGCGAAACGTCAATCTCGCCGGACATGAGCTTCGGGAGAAGGGCGTCGCGAAGGCACTCCAAGCTCTGGTTTTCTCTAACATTGCTTTGGATGGCCTCGAATAGCGGTTTAGTTTTTCCAGAGAAGTCGTTCAAGGAGGCCGCATCAGGGAAGCCGATCTCGAGCTCAGCAAGCTCGGTGCGTGGCAGTTCTGTTTGCCCGGTACTTCCCTTGGCCATTGACTCAAACTGGTCTTCCGACGATAGCGCCCAGCAGCCTAAGTATTCCACCAGCGCCTCATACGCAGGCCGCACTATTGTTACGTGTGAGTCAACGGTCACCCGCTCATCGTGACACAATACCTGCGCTGACCTCCCTAATGTTCCGGTGCCTGTTGAGCAGATAAGAATGTCTCCATAACGCAAAAGCTTCTCTCTAGATCTAGGATTTTCGATTCTTCTGGCGTTCGCATCATCAATCTTATGGTTGCGAATACAACGTTGATTCAGTGCGTGGAATTTTCCTTTTTCGCAATACTTGGGCGCACCCCCGCGACACAGCAGAGAAGTGCAGTCCTGCAATGTGCGTTTGCTGCTACTTTGCCGTGACAGCTCCTTGTATTCAGAGAGTGCCATTTCGAGTAAATGGTCATTTATCCGAGAGTTGAGCTCGATCTTTTCGTCTAGCACTGCTAAGTAGTCCGCAACAGCATGCTGCACAGATAGCGCCGGAAGGACAATCTCCACTTCCTTTAGGACTCTTACGCTCAAATTCTGCTGGGCGCCACCGTTGGCAAGCCCAGCAATCTCACAATGCCTATTTTTCAACCAGTAGTACACATATTTCGGATCCGCAAGCGCGCAGTCAATCACAAGATTGCAACATGCCTGATTCGTGGTAAGAGGTATTCCCGCAATAGCCACCCGTCCAGCTGTTGCGCCATACATCGCCACAATGACAGTATCCTTAGGCACCCATCTCGTAGACGAATTGTCTAGCCCTTGCTCTGTGATATGGGATGCGGTTGATCTAATTCGATTGAAGTTTACCTCAGCGGTATTCAGCCAAGGGATAGTGCCGCCATCGTAATACTCTCGACAACTACGTTTGGGCGTTCCGCCCGAACAGATTCTCAAACAGATATCACTCAGCGTTTTACATTCCAAAGCCAATCGCCTCCAGGTTCTTTTTAATTTGCTCTTGTAAGCGATTGGACTCTTCGAACACTTCACCGAGCTCCTTGGTGAGTCGGGTCATTTTCTCTTCGAAGGGCTCCCCATCGTCTTCAACTTCGGCAATTCCGACATAGCGACCTGGTGTAAGCACGTAGTCTTGCTTGGCAATGTCATCAGTTGAAACAGCCGCACAAAAGCCCTTCTCGTTCTCTAAAGTGCCATCGCGGAAAGCATTAAATGCATCGGCAACCTTGGCGATATCGTCAGCCGTAAACTCACGGAGACTTCTGGTTACCATCGTCCCCATGTTGCGGGCGTCAATAAATAGCGTTTTCCTGGGGCGCTTTTTCTGTCTGTCAAGAATCCACAGCGATACCGGAATTTGCGTACGATAAAACAGCTGCGTCGGCATAGCAATGATGCCTTCCACGAGATCATCTTCGACTATAGCGCGGCGAATATCTCCTTCGTTGTTGGTCTGAGAGGAAAGAGAGCCATTAGCAAGTACCATGCCTATTCGGCCATGATCTTCGTACAGATGGTAAATCATATGCTGTAGCCACGCGAAGTTGGCATTACCCTCAGGCGGTACGCCATACTTCCAGCGACGATCATCCTTCAATTGGTCTCCGCCCCACTCCTTCATGTTAAAGGGCGGGTTTGCCAGAATGAAATCGAAGCGCTTGTCCTTGTGGCAGTCCTTGAAAAATGTATCTGCATTGAACTGTCCCAAATCGGCCTCGATACCTCGTATGGCAAGGTTCATCGTGGCCATCTTCCAGGTAGTGGGATTGCTCTCCTGGCCATAGATAGACAGATCGTTGATCTTGCCAGCATGGTGCTTCACGAAATCGGTCGACTGCACGAACATGCCACCGGATCCGCAGCACGGGTCGTACACACGGCCATGATAGGGCTGGATAACCTCAACCAGCGTTCGAACAATACAGGTTGGGGTATAGAACTCTCCGGCGTTCTTCCCTTCCTGCTCGGCAAACTTCGAAAGACAGTACTCGTAGGTGCGCCCGAGAATGTCTCGGGTGTCGCCCTTCTCGGCCATTTTCACATTCGTGAATAGATCAACCACATCGCCCAAACGTCGCTTGTCCAATTCCTGTCGTGCGAAATTCTTAGGCAACACACCTTTCAATTTCGGGTTCTCGTATTCGATCTGACGCATCGCCTCGTCGATCACCTTGCCAATCTCCGGCGTATGAGCCTGTGCCGCAATCGTCGACCAGCGTGCCTGAGGAGGCACGAAAAAGATGCTTTGATAGGTATACTCGTCACGGTCTTCTTCGAACCCGTCACCTTCTTCGAGCAGCTCCGAATAGCGCTCTTCGAATTTATCAGAGATGTACTTCAGAAAGATGAGTCCCAGCACGACGCTTTTGTATTCCGACGCGTCTAGATTGCCGCGCAGCTTGTCGGCAGCTTTCCAAATCTGTTGCTCGAAACCGATTTCCTGCGTGTTCTCTTTCTTAGCCATTCGCATTCCTATTCGTAGATCTTCGTATCGGCCCACAACTCACATTGTGCCATAACCGTCTCCATGGCGTCGTCCACTCCCTCAGGAGGATACTTGTATTTTCGGAGCAACCGCTTAATGGCTCGGCGCATTCCCGCGCGAGCATTCTCTTTGCGCTGCCAATCGATAGTGGCGCTGCGCCGCATGGCCTCAGTAAGCTCCCGCGTAATGGCCACGAGCTGGTCATTGTCGTAGAAGTCCTTTACCGCTTGCGGCTTGGTGATGGCATCGTAGAAAGCCATCTCTTCGTCGGTCAGCCCCAACGCCTCAGCCTCCGAGCGATCCCGCATCATTTCTTTGGCCATCTTCACAAGCTCTTCGATGACCTGGGCATTGGTGAGCATCCCGTTCAGGTAAGCGTTTAGGGTGCCTTGCAGCATCTCACTGAATTTTGCCGCCTTTACCACGCTGGTTTTTTGGTAGGCCTTCACCTGCTCTTTGATAAGCCGCTTCAAGCTCTCCACAGCGATGTTTCTTTGCTTCATGCGGGAGAGCTCTTCCAGAAAGGCCTCATCAAAAAGCGAGATCTCAACGCTGTCCTCTTCGAAAAGGTCAATGACCCCTTCAGCATGCACCGTTTGCTCAAGAATGGCACTAGCTTTTTGGTTGAACTCTTTATAGGTCATCCCTCTGCCACTTGATGACTTGCGCCCCGTTAGCCTTAGCACTTGCACGCGGAGCACGCTCATGTACGCTGCTTCATGCTGATCCTTTTCGCTTACAAGACTTTTGCAAAGCGAGAGCGCTTGATTCATGAGCTGACACTGCTTTAAGAATTCTTCCCTATCCTCATGTCGATCAGGCTCAAGCAGCCAGTCGGTCCCTTCGGAAATTGCTTCAGCCAGCTGCGCCTTGCTACCGGAGAAAACCATCTCCTCGTAATTAAACCCGTAGAGCAAATCACGGCACACGTCGAGCTTTTCCAAAAAGCGGGGATAAGCTGTGACCGACACATCCATGTCGCCATAGTTGCGCTGGTCTCGATTGGTGTAATCCCTCATGGCTTGCTTGAGCGCACGGGCGATGCCGATATAATCAACGACCAGACCGCCCTCTTTGCCCCGGCAAACACGATTCACACGCGCGATGGCCTGCATGAGATTGTGGCCCTTCATCGGCTTGAAAACATACATCGTGGCGAGACTGGGCACATCGAAGCCAGTGAGCCACATATCAACAACAATGGCGATCTTTAACGGGTCGTTTTCGTCCTTGAACTTACGCTCCATCTCTTTTTTATGCGTGGCTCCTCCGCATACGCTGAACCACTCTTCGGGGTCTTGGTTCCCCATGGTCATGACTACACCAAGCTTGTCCGTCCAATTGGGGCGCAATTCCATCATGCGCTCGTAGATCTTCATGGCAATCGCCCTGCTATAAGCGACCACTAATGCTTTTCCAGCAAGAACATCAGCGCGATTGTTTTCATAGTGGTCAATGATGTCTTTACAAAGAGCATCAATGGTCTCCGGAGCGCCAAAGATGGCGTCCATGCCACCCAAGTCACGCTTGCTTTTCACGAGCGTCGCCTCATCGGCCTCATCGGCGAATTCGCTGTAAACGGCATCCAAGGTACCGAGCGTTTCGGGATCGAGCTTGAGGGCCACAACGCGACTCTCGTAGTACACGGGACGCGTCGCGTTATCTTCAACCGCCTGCGTCATGTCGTATACATCGATATAGTCACCGAAAATCTCCCGCGTACTTCTATCTTGCGTAGAAATGGGCGTACCCGTAAAGCCAATATAGGATGCGTTCGGAAGCGCCTTTCGGACAATGCGCGCGGCCCCGATGGATATGTTGCCCTCGGCATCTATTCTTTCAGTCAGTCCATACTGCCCACGATGAGCCTCGTCCACCATCACGACGACGTTGCTTCGGTCACACAGGGGCTCATCTCCGTCCATGAACTTTTGCATGGTGGTGAAGATAATGCCATTCGCTTCTCGCCCGACCAGCAGCTCTTTGAGATGTTTACGGCTTTCTGCCTGCACGGCAGTTTGGCGAAGGAATGGCGCGCAACGCGAGAATTGGCCGAAGAGCTGATCGTCTAAATCATTCCGATCAGTAATCACAACAATGGTGGGACTATCAAGAGCGTCTTGCAACAAATGGGCAAAGAATACCATTGAGAGGGATTTTCCCGATCCTTGGGTATGCCAGAAAACGCCGATCTTGCCGTCGCCTTCGATTGCTTCTCTAGCACGGATGACCGCCTTCTTCACGGCGAAGTATTGATGATAGGCGGCGAGAATTTTGACCGAACCGCCTGCATTGTTGTTAAAGCAAACGAAGTTCTTAACTAAGTCGAGAAGCCGATCTTTGCGTAGCATCCCATCAAGCATGGTGCTCCAGCCCGCAGCGCGAGTTTGGGAGTAATCGCCATCCACGGACTTCCATGCCACATAGCGGTCCTCGTCAGCGGTAATCGTTCCAACCCGGGTCTCGCTCATGTCGCTCATGACGCAGAAAACATTGGGGACAAACAACGAAGGGACGTGCTTCATGTAATTTCGCAATTGAAGGTACGCCTCGGACGCATCTGTTTCCTCTCGTGAAGGGCTCTTCAGCTCGAACAGTACAAGCGGCATACCGTTCACGAAAACAATCACATCGGGACGCTTCTCGGAGTGCTCCACAAAAGTCCATTGGTTAACAACATGGAAGTCGTTGTTGTCGGGATTAGAGTAGTCGATCAGGTAAACTATGTCGTCGCGATCTTCCTTGCCGTCGAAAAAATGCACTTCCACACCATTTTGCAAATAGCCATTGAAGATTTCGTTGCGTTGTTCAAGCGAACCAGCATCGATGTCGTTCAGCTTCCTAACGGCTTCCTCGACGGCAACTCTCGGAAGGGCCGGATTGATGCGCCGCAATGCATCGGGCAAAACCCTTGGCAGAAAAACGTCTCTATAGCGGTCATCGGTGCGCTCAACATCGGGGCCGTAAAGATGCTCATACCCGAGCTCCTCTACCAAATGCTCAACAACGACGTCTTCGAAGAATCCTTCATTGATCTTAACCACTCCGTACCGAAACTGTCCCACCGCGTTCTCCTCACGCTGACAAGGGGTTTTGACTATTCTACCTTATTCGCTAAAAGACTGATCGTTCCATCTATTCTCTGCCTTCTTGCTTATTTCTATGCCTAATTCATCGCAGAGAGCCTTCATCCTATGAAATAGGTTGGAAGAATAGGGGTTAAAGGAGCGACCACTCATTGCGCGCCAGAAACAATCGCGACCTAGAATCGCATTTTCTCTGGCCCCCTCAAAAGCTTCTTGGCTTTTTAGGGCGTCAGCTCTATCCAAATATGCGGCCGCCAAGGAAATTCCCGCCGGCCCCACCAATACGCAACTTCCAATTTCACTATTTTTTCGCTATTTTGGTTGTTTTACAAACAGTGCTTCAAAAGTCGGGCGGCCGCCAGGGCACAGTGGCTCTGGCGGCCTTTCGGGCGCGTTGTGCCGAGACGGCCTACAGGCTCGTGACCACCGTTTCGGCAGCGTCCAGAAGCTCGTTTACCTCGTCGGTGGTGGCCGCCTCGGCGTAGATCCGCACGAGCGGCTCGGTGCCGGAGGGGCGCATCATCACCCAGGCGTCGCCTTCCAAAAGCAGCTTCACGCCATCGCGACGATCCACGTCCAGCACGCGCTTGCCGGCAATCTCGTCGGCCGTGTACGTGGGCACGGTTTCGGCGCGGAAGCGGGCCATCTGATCGTCGGTGACAGAAAGGCCGCGGCGAGCGAACTCCAAGCGGCCGATATCGGCGAGCATCTCGTCGATGATCGTGCCCAAGTCCTTCCCCGACTGGGCCATGCATTCCGTGAGCAAAAGCGCCATGAGCAGGCCGTCGCGTTCCTTCACGTGATCGGGAAGCCCGATGCCGCCGGACTCCTCGCCGCCGATCATGACGCCGCCCTTTTCCATCTCGCCGTAGATCCACTTGAAGCCGACGGGCGTACTGACGAGCTCCAGCCCCAGCTTGCGGCACATGCGGTCGAGCATGGCCGACGCCGTCACCGTGGACACCACGCGGCCCGTCTCGCCGCGGTCGACCATGTGCTTCGTGAGCAGCGTGATGATGCGGTGAGCGTTCACGTAGTTGCCGCGCGAGTCGCCAGCGGCAATGCGGTCGGCGTCGCCATCGTTGATGAACAGGGCATCGTAGCCCAGCTCGCCCACTTTCGCGAGGCCTTCATCGACCCAAGGCTGAATGGGCTCGGGATGCAGCCCGGCAAAGGTGGGGTCCTCCGTGTTGTGGATTTCCACGACCTCCACGCCCATGTCGCGCAGAAGGCCAGCCAGATAGTGGCGGCCGGCGCCGTAAAGCGGATCGCACACCACGCGCAGGTTGGCGCCGCGGATGGCCTCGACGTCGACCAGCTCGCGCAGGGCGGCCAGGTAGTCGGTCATGAGGTCGGCCGTTTGGAAGGGGCCGAGAATGTCCGTCGGCTCGGGCGGCAGCACGGCTTCGACGCGGTCGGTGAACTCGGCGGGGCTCGCGCCGCCGTCGGCCATGCGCAGCTTCACGCCCAGATACTCGGCGGGGTTATGGGAGCTCGTGAGCATGATGCCGCCCACCGCGTCGTCGTTATGGGCCACCGACCAGCACAGCGTGGGCGTGGGGCAATAGTCCTCGGTGAGCAGCACGTTGAAGCCCTCGCCTGCGGCCACCTGCGCGGCCAGCTCGGCATAGGCGTGGGCGTCCTGGCGGCAATCATGGCCGACGATGAGCGTACCCGGGGCTTGCGGATCGCGGCCAGCGGCCACGGCCTCCTCCTTGAAGATGCGGGCCGCCGCCGCGACGACGCGGTTCAGATTGTCGGGCGTGAAATCTTCGCCGATGATGGCGCGCCAGCCGTCGGTTCCAAAATGAATGTCAGCCATGAGCAATGCCTCCTGGGCCTTTTCTGCGAGTTTTGTTGCGAGAACGATTATAGAGGATGCGAGCCATAGAAGTCGCCTTTTCGTTGAAGGCGGCTTTCTTTGGGCGCGGGTGAGGCGGGGGCGCGAGTCGGAGGACGGTTCTCTCGACTCCTGACTTGCCCTAAGCGAGTCAGGAGAACCCCCTAACTCGCTGGCCGCCCTGACCATGCGCTTTCCATCAAATATAGCGGCAAGCCATCCCAACCTGATACCATAGCGTCATGCGATTCAAGAGCGCAAAACCTGCGTCGTCGTTTCCAAGAAAGAAGGCTCCCATGGCGAACGCCCTGCTTGCGAAAGATCCCGCCGAAACCTGCGTACTGGTGACGGGGGGTGCCGGGTTCATCGGTAGCCACACCGTGGTGGAACTGCTCGAGCGTAACTACCAGGTCGTCATCGTGGACGACCTGAGCAATTCCAGTCGCGAGGCCGTGCGGCGCGTGGGCGAAATCACCGGCGTGGCGCCCGTGTTTGCCGATCTGCCCAACGAGGAAGAGGCCGAGGCCGTCGCGGCTGTGGCCGGCGCTGCGGTACGCAAGGTTGCGCCGGGGCCCTCTCTCACCTTCTACGAGGCGAACATTCTGGACCGCGCGGCCCTGGAGACCATTTTCACCATGCACGCCGTGGACGTCATTATCCACTTCGCCGGCTTCAAAGCCGTAGGCGAGTCGGTGGCCAAGCCGCTTGAGTACTACTGGAACAACATCGCCGGCACCCTGGTTCTGTGCGAAGTTGCTCGCGAGCACGGCTGCAAGAACATCGTGTTCTCGTCGAGCGCCACCGTGTACGGCGAGCCGGAGTTCGTGCCCATCACTGAGAGTTGCCCGAAGCACGACGCCACCAACCCCTATGGCTGGACCAAATCGATGCTCGAGCAGATCCTTTCCGACCTGTACACGGGCGATAACGAGTGGAACGTCGTGCTGCTGCGCTATTTCAATCCCATCGGCGCCCACGAATCCGGTCGCATCGGCGAGGATCCCAAGGGCATTCCGAACAACCTGCTGCCCTATGTGGCTCAGGTGGCCGTAGGCAAGCTGGAGCAGGTCGGTGTGTTCGGCGACGACTACCCCACCCCTGACGGCACCGGCGTGCGCGACTACATTCACGTGGTGGACTTGGCCCGCGGCCATGTGGCGGCGCTCGATTGGATGGCCGGGCGCGTGGGTACCGGCGCGCCGATCGGCGTGGGCTCGGTGGCCGGCGAGCCGGCGGAAGACGGAACGCGCCGTGGCGTGGGCATCTTCAACCTGGGCACGGGGAAGGGCTCGTCGGTACTCGACGTGATTCACGCCTTCGAGGCTGCGTGCGGTCACGAGATTCCCTACCGCATCATGGCCCGGCGCCCCGGCGACATCGCGGAGTGCTACGCCGACGCCACGAAGGCCCGCGACGAGCTGGGCTGGACGGCCGAATACGACATGGCCCGCATGTGCGAAGACGGCTGGCGCTGGCAGTCCCAGAACCCCGACGGCTACGGGGACGCGGAATAGGCGCAGGAGCTTCTCGTGCCCATTTCTCGCAGAACTGGCGCTTTGCGAGGACAATAATTTCGACTTGTTAGAGTTTGCCAGGCGCTCAATAATAGTGCGAATTAGATGATCGTATTCGATTCGCATATTAATACATGAATTACATTATACATAGCAATTCGGTGCGTACTTGAACCTATGCACATGCCTAACAAGTCGAAATTTCCGCCCGAAATCGCCCTCCAGATCTGCCGGAGACTTTCGCTCTCTGATCCCGCCGCTTGCCTCGCCCGATCAACCCATTTGCCTCTTTGCCAACATCTTTTCAAGCGCAAGAACAGCAGTGCCAGCTCCTAATGCAGCCCCCAGCGTATCGGTGAGCCAGTCGGCGGGGTCGCACATGCGGCCGGGGACGAAGGACTGGTGGAACTCATCGGTCACGGCGTAAAGACTGGCGAGGGCGACGGCGACGAGCGCGAGCTTTCCCCATCCCAGCGCGGGCCAGGTGCGCCGCGCGGCCACAACGAGCAGCACACCGAATATCAGGTACTCGGTAAAATGAGCTGCCACATTCACGATGTCGGTATCGGGGCCGAAAACGGGGGCAGCAAGGCCCACGAGCCAACGCTTGATCGCGGCCAGCGGGCCGGTGCCGTCGAAATCGCTGCCGGTGTGGGCGGACATGAAGAAGATCACGCCCGTCCACAGGGCGACGATAACCCAGGAGAGTATGAGGTGGGCTCGCTGCGACACAGGCGCTAGACTTCCGGAGCAAGAACGAGAATCTGCTTCGGATCGCTCACGAGCAGGTCGGGTTCCCAGCCTTCGGCGGCGAAATCGGCCGGGTCATGGTAGCCCCAGTCCACACCGACCGCATAGCAGCCGGCATTGCGGGCCACGTGGATGTCGCCCGGGGAGTCGCCGATGTACACCGTGCGCGCCGGCGCGCTTCCCAGCTCTTCAATGGTGGTGAGCAGCCCTGTGGGGTCGGGCTTGCGTGGGAAGTTCTGCGGGCCGCCTTCCCCATGCTGCACATCCACAGCGTCGGGGAGACACTTGTTCATGATGAACTGCACGCCTCCATCGAACTTGTTCGACAGCACGCCCAGCTTGCAGCCGCGCCGACGCAGCTCGGCTAGCAGGGCGGGGATGCCCGGGTAGGGCTTCGTCAGGTCGTTGGGATAGGTGCCGTAGTTCTCCTTCCAGCGGGCGAGGCAGGCGTCGGCCACGTCCTGGGGCGTCCCTTCAGGAACCGCCTGGTACATGAGCGCCTTCACGCCGTTGCCCACATAGGAGTTGATCTCCTCGCGGGTGCGCGGAGGCAGGTTGAATTCGGCAAGCGCGTCGTTAGTGAGCACGACGAGGTCGTCAAGCGTATCGAGCAGCGTGCCGTCCACGTCGAACACGAACGTGTCGAAGGGCGGCGTTGGTTTTTCAGCAGCCATGAGGCTTTGGTCCTTTCGAGCTTTTATAGAGCCACATCATTGTAACGGTTGCCCGCTTCCAATGCGGAAACAGCCTTCTGACTGTTAGGTTAAACCCACGGTTGTTCAGAAAAGAGGCTTTCCATGAATCCTTCGAAACGAGTAGCCATCATCACGGGCGCGTCCTCCGGGCTGGGGCGCGAGTTCGCGCGGCAGCTAGATGCGCGGCAGGTGGCCGACGAGCTGTGGCTGGTCGCGCGCAACGAGAAGGCCCTGACAGACGTGGCCGGCGAGCTGGACACGCCCTCCCGCGCGGTAGCCGCCGACCTCACCAGCGAGGCCGACATCGCGAACATTCGCGCAACGCTTTCCGCGGAAGACCCCCGCGTCACGTTCTTGGTGAACGCGGCCGGCTTCGGCAAGTTCGGCGATTGGCAGACCATCTCCGATGCCGCGGTGGATTCCATGATCGACCTGAACTGCCGCGGGCTGGTGGATATGACTCGTGCGACGCTGCCCTATATGGAACGGGGCAGCCGCATCATCCAGGTGGCCTCCGCCGCTGCTTTCACGCCCTTGCCCCATATGAATGTGTACGCCGCCACTAAGTCATTCGTGCTGCATTACACGCGCGCCCTTCGCTGGGAGCTGCACGGCACGGGTATCACCGCCACGGCGCTGTGCCCCACCTGGGTGAAGACCGGCTTCGAGAAGGTGGCACGCACCTCCGGCGGCGGCCACGACGTGGGGCACCTCCTCGGCGAGCAGACGCCGCAGGACGTGGTGCGCCGAGCGCTTTGCGCGAACAAGGCCCATTTCGCCGTGGCCTGCGCGAGCCCTCAGTCGGCGGCGCTGCGCCTCATCGGCAAGGTCGTTCCCTCCTGCATCACCATGGCCGGCTGGAACGTGCTGCGTCGGTTGTAACTTTCCCTCGAAAGGAACCCCCTCATGAACGATACCTCTTCCACGCCTTCCGCGACCCCCATCCCCAACAACTACGGCGTTGCCACCTCCATGGCTGACGTGCAGAACCAGATCAACGAGATGGAGGCCTTCTTCGAAACCGGCGCCACCTTACCCGTGGATTTCCGCCTGCGCCAGCTGCGCCGGCTGCAAGCCTACTTGCTTGCCCACGAGCAGGAGGCCTTGGATGCCCTCCATGCCGACCTGGGAAAATCCGCCTTCGAGTCGTACGCCACTGAGCTGGGGCTCGTTTACGACGAGATTCGCCTTTACCTGAGAAAGCTGCGCCAATGGGCGCGCCCGCGGCGCGTGCCTACGCCACTTGCGCATTTCCCCTCCTCGTCCACGGTGTACCCCTACCCCTTCGGCGTGGCCGCCGTGCTCTCGCCGTGGAACTACCCGCTGCAGCTGACGCTCATTCCGCTAGTGGACGCCATCGGCGCGGGCAACTGCGTGGCCCTGAAGCCGTCGAAGACCTCGCCGCACACGTCGCAGTTTCTGCGCGATATGTGCCGCGAGCTGTTCGACCCGCGCTACGTGTACTGCTGGCACGGATCAAACGACATGAACGACTGGCTGTTGCAGGTGGAATTCGACAAGATCATGTTCACCGGCAGCCCGCGTGTGGGGCGTGAGATCATGACGGCCGCGGCCCAGAACCTGACAAGCGTCACCCTGGAGCTTGGCGGCAAGAGCCCTGTGTTCATCGCCGCCGATGCCGACATCCGTCGCGCCGCCCAGCGCATCGCCTGGGGCAAGTGCCTGAACTCGGGCCAGACCTGCGTGGGGCCCGACTACGCGCTTGTGCACGAGGACGTGGCCGACGAGTTCGTGGAAGAATTGCAGCGGTGGATTCACGAGTACTACGGCGAGGACGTGCTGGCCAGCCCCGACTACCCGCACATGATCAACCAGAAGCACTTCGACATGGTGTGCCAGCTCATCGACGATCGCCCCCAAGGCACCCGTATCGCCTTCGGCGGCCGGCGCAACCCCACGACACTGCAGATTGAACCAACCGTAGTGACGGGCGTGCGCATCGACGACCCGCTCATGAGCCAGGAGATCTTCGGCCCGGCGCTGCCCGTCATCACCTGGCGCGATGTGGACGAGGCGCTGGACATTGTGCGGTCGATCAAGCATCCACTGGCCTGCTACATCTTCTCGGAGAGCCGCACATTCCAGCGGCACATCCTGGATGCCGTGCGCTGCGGCGGGGCCGCCATCAACGACGTGGTCATTCACGCAAGCAGCAATCGGATGGACTTCGGCGGCGTGCAGAACTCCGGCATCGGCGCCTACCACGGCAAGGTGGGCTTTGACGCGTTCACCCACTACAAGTCAACCATGAAGAAATCGACCCTCATCGAGACCGGCATCCGCAACCCGCCCTTCAACGAGCAGAAGCTGCGCCTGCTGAAGCTGGTCATGCCCGGGAAATAGCGGGCGCCGCTCCCTTTTCCGAACGCCTCCCCGTAGGGGCTGACCTTGGTCAGCCCTCGCGAGCGGGACAACCGCTCACGACAAAACAGGGGCGACCAAGGTCGCCCCCTACGGGGATCTGAGCGGGAGCCAAGAGAGCGGTTCTCTTGGCTCTTCAAGTCGGTTATTCCGCCCAGCGGTAGAGGGCTGGGCCGGCACCGATCTCGAAGTGGCATTGGGCGATGCCGAGATCCATCTGGGTGAAAGCTCCGCGCTTGGTGGTCGCCCGCACCACCGGCGCGCCGTCCTCTTCGACGCCCAGCGCAAAGGAGAACTTCTGCTGGTTCAGGGCCGTGGGCGCGAGCAGGGCCGCATCCACTCCGCGCTGGAACCACTCCGGAGCGTCGGCGTAGCCCGGCGCCACCTCCTGAGGCGCCTTCGACCGGTGCGGCACCCCCCGCGTGGTTCCGCAGCCGAGGGCCACTACCGCGGCCAGCTTCTGGCCCAGATCCACATTGTAGGCGCGGTTCACCACCTTGTAGGTGCCGCCGACCCAACAGCTGTTCAGCCCGAGCGACTGGGCCAGCAGCACCAGCTGCTCGCCGTAGTAACCCAGAATGCCGTCGAGCTCCTTGCACTCAGGCCCCACGAGCGCCAGGTAGTTGCGCACATTTGTGAAGTTCACAAGCCGCGCCTTAAAGCCGGTAAAAGCCCGCGGCTCATCAAGCACAAGCTGAATGTTCAGGTTCGCTTCCTCGTTCACCCGGACGATGGCCTCCCGCAGCACCTCCACCGCCTCGGGCGCGAGAGGCTCGTCGGTGTAGCTGCGCACGGCATGGCGCGCCTCAATCGCCTGCATCGGCGTGAGCTGTCCGGCGGAAAAGCGAAGGAGCGCGAGGGGGTCGGATTGCGGAGCGGCCATGGAAGTCCTTTCAGCGAGGTTGCCGCGTTCAGCATAGCACAAGCAAGATGCGCCCGAGTAGCGATTGCCCTCGTCCCGAATATCCGAATTCCACATGCCCACGAATTACCGACGTTGAATAATCCGATCGGACACACTTTTTGAAACTTAACCCTATCCCCGCCCAAAAAAGAACGACCCCGCCGGAAGGCAGGGTCGGGAAGTTCATGGAGCGGGCGACGGGACTCGAACCCGCGAATACAAGCTTGGGAAGCTTGGGCCTTACCACTTGGCGACGCCCGCATGCGTGAAGGGAATTATAGCGCACCTTTCCCCGTTCGAGAAGAAACACATATTTCGACATGGTTGATCGGCCTTCCCGCAGAGGACGCAGAGGGCGACTTTAGTCACCCCCCCCCCCAACCCCAGGCGTAGCCACTATCGGAACACGAGGGCGGACTAAAGTCCGCCCCTACGGGGTTTCGACGGCCCAGCAATAAAGCCTTCTCAGCAGCACGATATCAAGAGATGTTGCAGTTATGCCAGTTTAATAATTGTTTCATGCAACCATTTGTGCCCATGCTAAGGTGCCTGTCGAACAGCCAAGGAGGCACCTATGAGCAACTTCTTCCAAAATCTGCCCTACAAACTGGCGAACTTTATGGTCGGGCGCAACGGGCCGGATGCGCTGGCGCGCGCGGCGCTGTGGATGGGCGTACTGTTCACATTCCTGGAAATCATTACCGGCCTGGGCATCTGCTCGCTTATCGGCATGGTGTTCCTGCTGTACTTCATGTTCCGCTGCTTCTCGCGCAATATTGCCGCCCGCGCTCGGGAAAACGCCCGCTACATCGCCTTGACGGCCAAACCGCGCGCTGCCTGGGCCCGTTTCAATACGCGGTGGGATCAGCGCAAGACGACCAAGTTCCTGAAGTGCCCGCAGTGTGGCCAGTCGCTTTCGGTGCCCAAGGGCAAGGGAACGCTGAAGATCACGTGCCCGAAGTGCCGCAACCAGTTCACGACGAAGTCGTAGAGAGCCAGTCCTCGGCTAAAATGCCAGCGGACTCACATCTTCGCGAACGCTTGAGAAAGGAATCTCATGGACGGAAAAGCTATTCACCGGTGCCTGCACGTGTTGGATTTGGAGAAATCGATCGCGTTTTACGGGAAGGCGCTCGGCATGACCGAGATTCGCCGCATGGGGCCCGAGGACGGCTCGTGGACCAACGTGTTCATGGGCAGCGACGCCTCGGGCTTCCAATTGGAACTCACCTGGAACCGCGGGCGCACCGAGCCCTACGATAACGGCGGCCGCGACTCGCATCTGGCCTTCACCGTGGACGACTACGAGGCCGCCCGCGCATTGCATGAGGAGATGGGCTGCATTTGCCACGTGAACGAGGCCATGGGGCTGTACTTCATTGAAGACCCCGACGGCTGCTGGCTGGAGATTCTGCCGAACAAGGCCGAGTTCACGCCTCAGGGCGGCGTGGATGTGCTGGACGCCATGGCGCGTCGCCGCAGCTTGCGCCGCTATTCCGGCGAGTCGGTTCCGCAAGCGCTGCTCGACCGCATTCTGGAGGCGGGACTGCGCTCGGCGTCGGGACGCTCGCGGCGGCCGTGGGAACTCATCGTCGTGCACGACCGAGCCATGCTGGACGACCTGGCCGAATGCCGCGAACAGGGCGCGGCCATGCTCGCCGGAGCCGACGCCGCCATCGTCGTCGTGGCCGACCCGACTCTGGCCGACACCTGGGTGGAGGACTGCTCCATCGTCATGGCGAACATGCAGCTGGAGGCGGCAGCCTCGGGCGTGGGCAGCTGCTGGATTCAGGGACGCCTTCGCCAGGCGGCCGATGGACGCTCGACCCACGAGTTCGTTGCGAACCTCCTGAAGGTGCCAGCCCCCTACCAGCTGGAGGCCATCCTCTCTCTCGGCATGCCCGAAGCCGAAGCCCCGCGGCGCCCCTTCGATGAAGCACTGCTGGGGAAGGTGCACGAAGAGCGCTTCTAATCATCAAGGGCGTCTCTGTTCGGTAACGGCGGGGCGCCCCAGGCGGTTCCCTTCTCTTTGGCGGCTATGATGCGACGCAGCTGCTGCTGCCTGAAAGCGGGACGGCAGCGCGCCCCTTGACCCGTAAACGAGAGGAACATCATGGAAAACGTGGTTATGATCACCTTCGACGTGGAAGCCCAGGCCTACCAGGCCTTCTCCCAGCTGAAGAACGATTCAGTGAACTCCGCCTACACCATCTTGCAGATGGCCGTGATTAAGAACGGGGACGGCAAGATCGTCCCCGTCGACGGCTTCGATTCCGGCATCGACTCTACCGACGACACCTGGACCGGCGGCCTTATCGGCAGCGTCGTGGGCATCCTCGGTGGCCCGCTCGGCGTGCTGCTCGGCGCCAGCATCGGGCTGCTCACGGGCAGCATCATGGACGCCAATGACGCCGACGACAACAGCTCGCTCATCCTGTACGGCAGCCAGGCGCTCGGCGAGGGCAAGACGGCCATTGTGGCACTGGTGCAGGAGAGCGACGAGAAGGCCTTCGATCTGCGCCTGGCCGACTACCGGTGCACCATCACCCGCTGGGACGCCGGCGAGATCGCCGACGAGGTGGAGCAAGCCGAAGAGCAGCAGAAGCAGCTGGCCAAGGAAGCCCGCGAAAAGCTGCGCGCCCAGAAGAAGGCCGATCGCGAGAAGGAGCGAGCCGAAAAGCGCGCCGCCATCCACCAAAAGTTCGAGGACTTCAAAGCGCGGCTGTAACGCGTGATTCCCACAGGGCGGCTTCGGCCGCCCTTCCATGTCCCAGCATTGCATGTGCCCGGGCAAGATCGTCAGTTCGGTATCCCTCGTCGCGCCTGGCGCCGGCAATATGAAGCGGTTTGGCATCTTCCCTCGCCGGCGCCCCCCATGCCGCGCCCCGGCCTCAGCGACACCCTAACCACAACATCATCCCAACCATACCGCTATCCCAACTCGCCGCCGAACTTTGCGCCCTAAGCGGAGCACTTCTACACGTAAGCCGAAATAATGGTTGCACACGGGCCGGTTCGTGGAAAAATGGAAAGGTACGCAAGTCAGTCAACGAACGCAACGCCATCGACGAAGCGCTTTCAACCGAGCGGAGGCAACACCATGAGCAACGAGACCATCGCGACCGAGACCACCGAGGCCGTCGGGGAACTCCCCATCGACGAGCTTCTGTCCGACGGCATCACCAACACGCCGCCGTCGTTCGTGCGCGCCATCTTGGCCGCCGCCTCCGACCCCGCGGTGACCTCCTTCGCTGGCGGCCTGCCCAACCCCATCTCATTCCCGCAGGAGGCGCTGCTGGAATCGATGCAGCGTGTGGTGGCCGAGCGCGGCGCTGACGCCTTTCAGTACTCCGCCACCGCCGGCATCGAGGGGCTGCGCGATTGGATCGCCCGCCGCTACAACAAGCGCTTCGGCACCGATTACACCGCCGACGACGTGCTCATCACCACCGGTTCCCAGCAGATCCTCGACCTTCTGGGGAAGGTGCTGCTGGACAAGGGCGACGGCGTCATCGTGGAGAAGCCGACCTATCTGGCCGCCATTCAGGCCTTCGCGCTGAACCAGCCGACCTTCCACGAGGTGGAACTGACCGAGGACGGCCTGAACATCGACGAGCTGAACGCGGCACTCGACGCCGGCGCGAAAATGATCTACCTCATTCCGAACTTCCAGAATCCCACGGGGCTCACCTACTCCGCCGAGGGGCGCCGCCAGGTGCGCGAGGCGCTGACCGGCCGTAACATCGTGGTCGTGGAAGACGATCCCTACGGCGAGCTGCGTTTCGAAGGCGAGTCGCTACCCTACATCGGCGGCACGGCGCTGCCCCACGGCGTCATCATGGGGTCGTTCTCGAAGACGGTCACGCCCGGCTTCCGCATGGGCTACATCCTCACCAAGGACCACGCGCTGCTGAAGGCCATCAACACGGCCAAGGAGGCGGCTGACCTGCACACCAACGTGTTCGCCCAGTACGTCATCTTGGATTACCTGGAGCACAACGACCTGGACGAGCACCTGGTGAAGATCCGCAATTTGTACCGCGACCAGGCCCGCGCCATGACCGACGCCATGGCCGAGTGCTTCCCGGCCGAGGTGTCCTTCACCAAGCCGGAGGGCGGCATGTTTTTGTGGGCAACGCTGCCCGAGGGCATCAACACCATGGACTTGTTCCCGAAGGCCCTCGAGCGCAACGTCGCCTTCGTGCCTGGCGAGCCCTTCTATGCTGAGCCGGGTGCTCGCTCCACTATGCGCTTGAACTTCACTAACGCCGATGAGGAGACCATCCGCGACGGCATCCGCCGCCTCGCCGAGGCCATCGCTGAGGCGCTGTAAGGCTACTGGCTCGGCTGGTCCTTCACGAAGGAGCCGACCGCGATGGCGGCCACGGCGCACAGCAGGCCGCCAATGGCCCACGCGAGCCAGAAATACGGCGTCCGATACTCGGGCACAAACAGCATGACCAAACCGGCAATAGTGGCGATGATCATGATGATGGCGCACAAGCCGCTCGCCAGCTGATCCTTGCGGCGCTTGCGCTCGATACGGGCCCGAGCGCGATCGATCTCGTCATCGGTCGCCTCGGGCACGCCGAGCAGCGAGCAGATTTGCTCGTCGGTGTACATCGCGCGCAGCGCCGCGGCGTCGGAGTTCACGATGAGCTTCCCCTCGTCGCTCTCGGCGATGGTCTGCTCGCGCGCGTCATTGTAGTTGGCGATGTTCAACCGACCCAGCATCATAGAACCGTAGACGATGCACCACACGCCCGCTGCAACGAGCCCCATCATAAGGGCAGCCATTTCTTCCTGAACGAACTCGCTGGCCCCCTCGGTCAGAGCAAGAGCCACAATGCCCGTGAAGATGAGCACGATGCCCGCAACAAGCAGCCACGCGAAGAGTCGCTGGGCGCGCTGACGGTCCTCCACCGTGTAGAAGTCCTGGATGAAGGGATGGCTGCGCTGGAACTCCGTGTGCTGGAAGGCGCCGGTGAGAATGAAGGCAAGGCCGATGGCGATGCCGGCGAACAGCGGTATGAGCCCAACGGCCTCCAGGGAAGGCGCCGAGGCCTCGGCCCAGCCGCCCCAGGCCATGAGCAGCGCCACTCCAGCGAGAATGGCGAACACGCCCCAGGCGATCTTCCACGCAAAGGTGCGCATGTGCTCGTCGTAGCCGCACACATCTTGAGGCGGCCCACCGGCGGCCTCGCGCAAGATGGCGGCACGCGCTTGCACAGCGGGGGTGGGCGCGCTGGTCGTCAGATCGCCCTGCACAAGGTCGTCCAACGTCACGTCGAAGATCTGGCACAGCTTCAGCAGCTTGTCCATTTCGGGATAGGACTTCTCGGCCTCCCACTTCGTGACGGACTGACGGCTGACGCCAAGCATGAGGGCCAGCTGTTCCTGGGTCATCGCATGGGTAGCGCGAAGATGTTGAAGGTTATCACGGAAGCTCATGGTGGGCCTACTTTCTCTGAACGAGGGAAGGCCGCTGCCCTGTGCTTTCGGGCGCCGCGAAGGAACCCGTGCCATCAGTCGTCGCCTTCCCCAAAGGACAAGTTCGGTTGATCAACAACGATCACTTTACCTGTCACGCAAGGTGCATTCTACCAACTTACGGCATCAATTTCCGCAACGCACAAGCGCCTTCTGGTTGCAAACCCCAGGTCAAGCCTTTAGAGCAGCGCCGCAAGAAAAGCAGCAAGCGCACCCGTAGCGGAGCCAATGAGGGCACCGGCAACAACGTCACGCGGAAAGTGCACGCCGCCGAGAACGCGGCAAACCGCGAGCACACCGGCCGCGACCAGCAGCACGACGGCAACGGGCACACTGGCCACGAACCAACTTGCCGCAATGGCGAAGGCCGAGAAGGTATGCCGACTCGGAAACGACTTACCCGCGCCATCGCGAGCAATGAGCGGCGCGATGGCGCAGCACTCGTAGGGCCGCGGCGCATTGAACCGCCTCCGGAAGAAACTCACTGCGACGAACCCCACGGCGGTGACGCCGACGAGGGGAACCAGCCTCCACGGATCGCTCACGCAGGCCCACCCGAGCAACAAAGCATAGACCACATAGAACACTATCACGATGCCGCGGTTGACGATGTTGAGCGCCCGAACAACGCCAGGGCGGCCCCGCAGGGGAGCCGCCCATTGCTCATAGCGTTGCTCGTAATGTTGTTCGCAGCGTGCCTGATTCGTTCCCACCGTTGTCGCTTCCTCTTACTGAAGATTGCCTCCCAGAGTGTACAACGAAGAAACGCGCGCTAACGGCGAATCTTGCGAAACGCCATGGCGGCCCCAACGGCGGCAACGCCACTCACAAGAAGGATCACGGCGAACACCAGGCCCTTCTCGTCGCCCGTCTGAGGAAGCGTCAGCACACCGTCTTTGGAAGCAGCCTCCGCTTCGGCGTGATTGGCATTCTCCGCCGCAGCCTCATCGATCACTTGGGTGCCTTGGCTGCCGCCGTTGGAAGTCGCTCCCGCGTTCGGCTTGCTCGCGTCCGAACCGCTGCCCGAGGAGCCGCCCGGCGTCCCCGGCGCGCTGCCCCCATCGCCCGTGACGCCGTCGGAGGGCCCGTCGGGCGTTGCATCCGGAGCCTCCGGCGCGACAGGATCACCAGGCGTCTCGCCCGCGTCCGGATCGTCGGGCGTCTCGGTCGATTCGGTTCCCACTTCAATCTCATCGGGTCGCACCACAGGACACGTGTAGACGAGGTTGATCTCGTTTTTCGAGGAGTCCATGTTCACGAACACGTCCTCGGGGTAGCTGCCCACATAGGCCAGACCATCAACGGGTTCAGTCGCCTCGGTCAGCTCATCGCCCGTTAGAACGTCGGCGAACAGCTCGTTGCTACGTACCTCGCTGCCCATCTTCGTGAACCCGACCGTATGATCGCCGATCGTCTCGACCACCGTATGGTTGTACAGCGGCATCGACCCTGAAGCGTCCAGCAAGGACGCCTCGTAGTAGTTCACCGTCACATCGCTGGACTGACGGAAGTAGTTCAGCCGAATGGCGTTCTTCGACGGGTCTTCCGAAACGGTCAGCTCACGCGGCCAGCCGTCGAAGAAGGCGAACCCGGGGTTGGTGCCCACATGATCCCATGCCTTCACCACATCGCCCGGCTTCAAGCCTTCCACCGTCGTGGTGCCGAGCAGACGCGTACCGGTCAGCTCAGGAACGCCCCAATCCTCGAGCGTCGGGTCGTCGTAGTGCACGAGCTCGAAATGGTAGATGGTGACCGTTTGCGTCGCCTCCTCATCGGCATTAGCGTCGGCACCGGTCTTCTCGCCGGCCGCCTCACCGCTGGCGGTCGCAGGGACCGCCAAGACCGACTCGTCAGTGCGGTCATCTTCCATGGCCATGGCCGGAAGCGGTGCCGCGGCAAGGGCAAGGGCGAGAACGCCGGCCATCACCGGCACGCCGAGGCGGCTTTTCAGCGCAGCACAAGATCGCGAAGCAAAAGTAAGCAGCGTTTTCACGTGAAACTCTTTTCAATCAGCGTCGGCCCGGGGCCGACATCGCTCATCTTATTAATGTCTAGTATATTGCTAGACTTACAGAGAAACTGTACTAAAAACGGGATAGGTATTCAATCACCTATCCCCAGGAAAAGCACGAGAATGCTCCCATTCCATAAGTTAAACATTGATGACTTTTCCGCATTGAATTGGCGATGCTCTCCTAAAGTTTCCCGCGCTATAATGCGGACAGCATCCACGAGCGTCGAAAGGGGCATCCATGCGCAGGAAGGACCGCGAGCAAAGCGAGGAATTCGGCTGGGACGTGCTTGAGACGTGCCCCTACGCCATACTTTCGACCACCGACGACGAGGGGCTTCCCTACAGCATCCCCGTGTCTCCGGCGGTGCTCGAGGGCGCCATCTACGTTCATTCCGCCAAGCACGGCACAAAGTCGAAGCTTCTGCGCGAGCACCCCGCAGTGTGCCTGGTAGGCGTGCGCGATGTCGTGCCGCTGCCCGAGGCGTACTCCACCGAGTATGCCAGCGCCGTGGTGCGCGGCACCATCGCCGAGGTGACCGACGACGCCGAGCGCATTGCCGCCCTGCACGCCATCGTCGAGCGCTACGCTGCCGAGAACCTCGCCCATTTCGACACCGCCCTGGCTGAGGAGCTTTCACACACGCTCGTGTGGAAAATCACCACGACCGAGATAACCGCGAAGGCCCGCCTGCACGAGTAATCTAAGAAGAGTATGATGGAACCCAGCGCGGCAAGGGGTCGCGCCATCACGCAAGCAGAGGAGGAAACCGTGCAAATCATCGAAGACAGGGTGTACGCATTCTCGAAGGACAATCCGCCGTGCTACACCGCCCAGCCGGGCGAGGTGCTGCAGTTCAACACGCTCGACTGCTTCTCGGGCCGCCTGACCGACGAAACCGTCACCATGAAGGACATGGACTTCTCCTACAACATCACCAACCCCGCCGCCGGCCCTGTGTACGTGGAAGGCGCTGAAGTGGGCGACGTGCTCGTCGTGGACATCTACGACATCCAGGTGGCCGACGAGGGCACCATCGCCACTGACGACCATTGCGGTCCTCTGTTCGAGGGCACCGATTACCGCACGAAGAAGATCAAGATCGAGGGCGGCATGGCCGACTTCAACGGCGTGCGCTTCCCCATCAACCCCATGATCGGCGTCATCGGCACCGCGCCAGACGAGGGGGCACCGGCCGATGGCTTCGTGGGCAACTACGGCGGCAACATGGACAACAAGCTCATCACCAAGGGCACCCGTCTCTACTTCCCCGTGCGCGTTCCCGGCGCGCTTTTGCAGATGGGCGACGTGCACGCCACCATGGGCGACGCCGAACTGTGCGGCACCGGTATCGAGATCGCCGCGCAGATCACCGTCCGCGTGAACGTGTTGAAGAACTTCGAGCTGCATTGGCCGGTGCTGGAAACCTTCGGCCCGGCGGGCAAGTGGTACGTGAACACCAGCGCCCAGGAGTACAACGAGGCGCTCGTGTGCGCGTCGAAGGAGATGCAGCGCTTGCTCATGCGCATCACCGGATGGGACGCCGTGGAAACCTACATGTACATGTCGGTGCAATCCGACGTGGAGATCAGCCAGGGCTGCAAGCCCTGCGAGGTGCAGCTGTCCCTGCGCATCGGCACCCCGAAGCTGACCGAGTTCCCGCCGCTGGTGGGGTAGACGCCAGCACCCGCAACAGCACCCCCTCCGAGAGGCCGGCTCGCACGCCGGCCTCTTTCTGCTTTGCTGCTTTTTTATTCGTTTGACGTTCTCGCCTCGCCCCTCTTCCCCGCACTTCCCCCAATATCATGCCTATACAGGCGAGTTTTCCCTTGTTCTTGTCCTTTTACCTTGAGTCAAATGGTAAGCTATGGCCGCGCACAATGCGCAGGAAAGGGGAATCGCCCGACCCGTGTTGGGAGGGATCACGGGCCGCACGATTCACGAGGAGAAGACTTGGAAGGGATAGAGAGGAGACGTCTATGTCACAACCCATCCAAGAGCCGACTATCGGCCTCGGCGAGGACATCGAGGCGTTCGGCTACAAGCAGGAGCTGAGGCGCGGCCTTCAGCTTCACGACGTCGTTCTGTACGGCGTTTTGTTCATGGTGCTCATCGCACCGCAGTCCATCTGGGGCTCGCTGCAGGTTGATTCCGGTGGTCTGACCCCGCTCGTGTACATCATCGGATTCGTTGCCATCAGCTTCACAGCCCTGAGCTACGCCGCGATGTCCAGCAAGTTCCCCATCGCGGGCTCGGTGTACTCCTACGTGCAGCGCGCCATCAACCCGCATGTGGGCTTCATGTCCGGTTGGCTCATCCTGCTGGACTACATCCTGGTGCCCTCTCTTCTGCTGGTCATGGTCGCCAACTGGGGAACCACCCTCGTGCCTGGCTCGCCTTGGTGGCTTTGGGTGGTCGTGTTCATCGCTTTCAACACGTTTGTGAACGTGCGCGGCATCACCATGTCGAAGGGCGTTGACTGGATCATCTTCGCCGTGGAGATCCTGGCGCTCATCGTGTTCATCGCTGTGGGCTGCATGTATGTCTCCGGCGGCGGCGGCTACGGCGAGTTCTCCACCGAGCCGTTCTACAAGCCCGGCGAGGTCGACCTCCACTTTGTGGCCACGGCCGTATCCCTGGCCTGCCTGTCGTTCCTCGGTTTCGACGGCATGTCCACCCTGGCCGAGGAAACCTACAAGCCCGAGAAGAACATCGGCAAGGGCATCCTCATCGCGCTGTGCATCATGATCGTCGTGTTCGTGGCTCAGACTTATGTGGCCGCTCTCATTCTTCCCGACTGGGCGAATACCGATCCCGACATGGGCTTCTTCGATGCCTGCTACGCTGCCGGCGGTCTGCTGCTGCAGAACTTCATGCTGGTTATCAACATCGTCGCCATCGGCATCGCCAACATCATGAATGCCCAGATCGCCTCTTCGCGCCTGCTGTTCTCCATGGGCCGCGACGGCGTGCTGCCCCGCGTGCTCGGCAAGGTGCATCCCAAGTACCAGACCCCCTGGGTGGCCGCTATCTTCCTGGGCGCGTTCTCGCTGGTCCTCACTCTGACCGCCGGTCAATTCGGCGGCATGACGGTGCTCGCCCCCATGGTGAACTTCGGCGCGCTGGCGTCGTTCATCGTCCTGAACTTCGGCGTGTTTTGGTACTTCTGGTGCAAGGAGAAGCAGCGCGGCGCCAAGGCCGTCTTGCGCTACCTCATCTGCCCCTGGATCGGTATCCTTATTCTGATCTACGTGTTCACCGGCTTCGATGCGCTCACCTATGGCGTGGGCATCAGCTGGTTCATCGTGGGCCTCATCATTGCCGCTGTCATTTCCAAGGGCTTCAAAGAAGTGCCCGACGCCTTCAAGAACCTGGAAGTGTAGCCGCTGTTCCTGCGGGCCTAACGGTTCCGAAAGGCATCCACCGATCCAGCAGCTTTGCCCGCCGTAGCGCACGGCATCTTTCGAGCCCCCGGCCATGTCGGGGGCTCTTCTTGTATACTAGGTTCGCCCCTCGAAACTCCCATCTATTTCCAATGCGCTGACCAGGAACTTCTTTGCGTTTTCCCAGATCAGTCTAGTAACCGCAGAATAGAAATAGATGGGAGTTTCGAGGGGCGAACCAGAAATAGATGGGAGTTTCGAGAGAACTCAACACCTCTGGACGCGCGAAAATGATGGAATCAGTTTGCGGGTCCTTGCAGAAAGGAAAGGGGAGGATTCCCATGAAGATCGGTTTCGTTGGGCTGGGGAATATGGCCACGGCCATTATCGGAGGCCTGCTGCGCGAGGGCACAACGTTCAGCGGCGAAGACGGCGACGCGACGGTGATCACCGCTGCCAACATCATCGGCTCGGCCAAGACCGAGGCCACGCGACAGAAGCGCGCCGAGCAATTCGGCATCGCCGTCACTGCCAGCAACCGCGAAGTTGCCGAAGCGGCCGATGTGCTGGTGCTCGCCGTAAAGCCCCAGTTCTTCCCCGAAGTGATCGCCGAAATTCGCGAGGTCGTAAACGAGAACACACTGGTTATCTCTATCGCCGCTGGTCTCACACTCGAGCGCATCGCGGCCCTTTTCAATCGCGATGTTACCGCCATGCGGCTCATCCGCTGCATGCCGAACACCCCGGCCCTCGTAAACGCCGGGTGCACCGCCGTCGTGCCTGGGCCGGGGGCGACGGAGGCCGACGAAGCCCTCTGCCTACGACTCATGGAAAGTTTCGGCCGGGCCATCGTCATTCCCGAGCGCCTGATGGACGCCGCCAGCGCCGCAGCTGGCTCCTCCCCCGCGTTTGTCTTCATGTTCATCGAAGCTTTGGCCGACGGGGCCGTGGCCGCTGGGATGCCGCGCGCCCAAGCTTATGAGTTCGCCGCCGCCGCCGTGGCCGGTTCGGCCCAGCTCGTTCTGGAAACAGGACGGCATCCCGGCGACCTGAAGGATATGGTCTGCTCACCGGGCGGCACCACGATCGAAGGCGTGAAAGCCCTGGAAGAGGGTGCCTTCCGTGCGTCGGTCATGAACGCCATCGTCGCCTGCGTAGAAAAGGCGAAGGCCCTTTAGGCGCCGCAAAATCCACACGCAGGCACGTTCCGCTGGAAAACCGTGCAGAATGGGTGAAATTGCGTAGCAAGCCAGGAACGTTTCGCAATCGCTCAAATCCTCCTCGCTTTTCTGTGCATTATCATGGGAAAGTCAACCGCATTAAGGAGGCGACGTTCTGGAACAGCGCAAGGCATTCCTTCAAAACGCCCCTCTGCTCCTCGTTGAAAGGTCTCGCCATGAGGAAACATATTCGCACCTCCCTTGCTCTGCTCGTGGTGGCACTTGCTGCCGCCAGCTTCATGCTCATGTTGCCCGGCTGCACCGGCGGCACCAACGACTCGCCTGGCAAACCCGATGCCGTGGGAAATCGCTCTGCTGACGGAGCAAGCGAGGCGACCCAGGGCGACATCGTCAGCACCGCTATGGTTGCCTACGCCAACGGCGATCAGGTGCTTTTCGTCGACCAGGAGACGCAGACTCCCTACATTCCTACGGAAATTGATGACGCGACCATCATCGTCGACGGGCAGCAGACCGACGAAGAGGCCTTGGTCGCGGGCAATATCGTGCAGGTCACGGGCAACGGCATCATGCTGGAAAGCTACCCGGGGCAGTACCCCGGCATCACAAAGGTCGAGGTCGTTGAAACGGGCAGCCCTGCCGATGCCGAGCAGTACGCCGACATCGTGGACACCGTATTCGCTGCCCCCGATCAGAGCCAAGTACCCGTCGGCAGCCTCAGCTACAAAACGGATCAGGCCGACACCTCGGTCGTCTTGAATCCCTACGAGTTTGACTGGCAGTGGCAAACAGAAGACGGCCAAACCAGCACGTCCCAGGTTGATGGGTTTGCCGCCGACGGAAGCGGTGCGCTGAACGAGACGGTGATCGACGCACGCATCCCTAGCGGCGTCGACGCCTTCGCAGCCTTCTCCGTGAACCCGACGTCTGTAGAAATCGAGCGCCAGCCCTTGGTGAAAGGCGATACGGCGAAAGTTGACCCGCAGGCCGATGGCGAGGACGTGCCCTACACCTTGGGCGACGATGGCACCACGGCCCTGCGCATCGAGCCGAACTACCTCTACGAAATAAAGGCCACCTTCCCCCAGGGCGAGGCCGAGTACGCCTTCTACACGGTGAGCTAGCCTTTCGCGAACATCACAAAACGGCCAGCGCCCGGCTCCTTCGAAGGAAGACGGACGCCGGCCGTTTATCGGAGCAAGGATTAGTCGAGTTAGTCGAGGTACCGCAGCGCCGCCTGGCTTTTGCCGGCGCGCTTGGCCACATAGAGCGCCTCGTCAGCCACCTGGTACAGGTCGTCGAAGGTGACGGGCGTGCGGGTGCAGGCCACCGCGCCGATGGTGATGGAGGGGTGTAAGCCCTCGGGCATATCGGCGGGGCGCGGCGTTGTGGCGTAAATGCCGCCGGACAGCTGGGACAGCACGCGGTCTAAAGCCGGCCCAGGCACGAGACCGGCGGCAAACACGGCGAACTCGTCGCCACCGAGGCGGGCCACCACGTCATCCTTACGCATGTTCCGGCTGAGAAACGCGGCAATCTCCTGCAGCACCCGATCGCCTTCCGGGTGGCCGAAACCGTCGTTCACCTGCTTGAAGTTGTCCACGTCCACGAGAAAGAGACTGCAACCTTGGGCGCAATCCTCACTCGTCAGCGCCTTTTCGATGCGCGTCATGGCGGCCTCGCGATTGAAGATGCCCGTAAGGCCATCCAGCTCGGCCTTCTTCCGCAGGGTGGCCTCGCGCATGACCATCTCGTGGGTGTCCAGAAGACGACCCACATGGCGAACGGGACAACCAACGCCGTTGAATAGCACGAAAGACTGGTAGCGGCACCAGATGGGGTCGCCTTCCGCATTGGGTAGCGAGGTTTCCATATCGATGAAGTCGCCTTGCGCAACGATGTCGCGAATGCGCTCGATGTCGTGCACTTCCAGATCGATAGAGCATTCTTTGTCGCAACGCTTCTGCAAAATGAGGTCGTCCGACTGCGGCTCACGGTTGAAGCGCGCCTCGAAATCGCCGAAGATCTCGCCGGTCTGCGCCTGGCAGTCGATATCGAAGATAACGTCGCGCGAGAGCACTGTGAGCATTTCCACCCGCTCTTCGGCCCGTTCCAGCTTGCGCTGGTAGCTCATCTTCTCGGTGATGTCGATGATGGTGACATAGAACCACGCCTGTCCCTCGTCGTCCACCACATAGCGGCCGCGGTCGTCCACCCATACTTCGGCGCCGTCGGGACGATTCAGCCGATAGGTAACCGCGTAGGTGTTGCCGCACTTGATCTGGGAGGTTATCTCGTCGGTGACGCGCCGGCGGTCATCCGGGTGGACCATGCCGATAAAGCTGTTGTCCGTAATGGCGCAGAATTCCTCGTAGGTAGCGCAGCCGAACAGCTCCAGCACGTCGCGGCTCACATAATCGATCGTGCCGCCTTCATCGTCGGCGCGATAGCGAAACAGACCTCCGGGAATGCGATCAAGAAATTCCTGGGACACCTCATCTTCGATCGCGCACCCATCATGAGAGCCGAGCTTGCCCTCGGTCACCCGATGAAATATCGTCATAACCAGCCCCTTTGCGCTTCATCCAAACGAAAAGCCGCCAGCTGCGGTTCCTCGCGCCTCGTTCTCTCCCCCACGATCATACCACCGCTGACGCATTCGGAAGCCGTTGCTGCAACAACTCCTTCCTCGCATGTAATTATTTGTTGCGACACGGAGGTCAACGGCACGATCTATTGCCAATCTATGACGAATGCCGATGTTTCGAAGAGCGCTGCTATACTGGCGAGGCACTATCGATGGGGCGCTATGGGAGCGTACCCGTTTTGAAGGAGAGCCCTATGCGCTATCTCATTGCTTCCGATATTCACGGCGCGCTGCCAGCCGCTGAAATGCTGGTGGCGCGCTTTCGCGAAGAGGGCGCCGACCGGCTGCTGCTGCTTGGCGACCTGCTGTATCACGGGCCGCGTAACCCCCTGCCCGAGGGCTACGCGCCGGCCCAGGTGGCGAAGCTGCTGAACGGGCTGGCCGATCGCATCACGGCAGTGCGGGGCAACTGCGACTCCGAGGTGGATCAGATGGTGCTGAACTTCCCCTGCCTAGGCGATTATGCGCTGGTAGTGGACGAGAGGACGACGCTGCTGCTCACCCATGGGCATCTGGATTTGGCGGCCGCCGTTGCGGGGCTTCCTGCAGGATCATTCGTACTCTCGGGCCACACCCACGTGAAAGGCATCGGGCCGGAAGCGGCGCCGGCGTTCGCAAAAGGCATCGCGGCCGCGCGGGGCACGAGCGAGGAAGAAGGAGCCGGGACTTTCGCTGCGCCAGCGGTCACCTTCGTCAATCCCGGCAGCATCGGTCACCCCAAAGATGGCTCCGCCAGCTACGCCATCTACGAGCACGGCACCGTAGAACTGCATCAGCTCTAGGCCGTGCCTTTTAAGATACAGCCTGCGATCTCGGAAGAATCTCTGAATTCTGATATTAATCTCTGAATTCAGAGATTCTTTCTGAGATTCCCCTGAGTCCTGTGGTTTGGAGCAACCGCGAATGATCGCCGTTGCTTCCGTGGGCCCACCAGGGGATTTGCCCAGATACAAAAAGACCCCCATGACTGGGGGTCTTTTCAAATTCATGGTGGTCGGAGGGGGACTTGAACCCTCGGCACGCGGATTTTCAGTCCGCTGCTCTACCAACTGAGCTACCCGACCATAGGCGCGAAACCACTGGTTCCTTGCGCGTCCGTATATTTTAGCGGGATGCCCTCCCCATTGCAAGAACTTTTTTGCCGCATTATGCCGTCAGCGCACGAATGGGTATAACGTAGATGCCCTCCTCAACGACGCGCGCGTACTTCCCTATGCCCACGATAACGGCCATGAACGCTGGGGGCCTCGTCTGAGCTCGGGGGTTCTCGCAGAGTTTCTTGCGAAGCCGTTTGAGATTCGAAACCGCCTGGTCGACCTTACTTTCACTCGTCTTGATCTCGAAGGCGGCCCAACGGCCGTCCGCCAGCTCCACGATGGCGTCCACCTCGAGCCCGGAGTCATCGCGGTAGTAGCGAACGGGAATAGGGCGGGCGAGCTCATGCGCACGGGTATATGCAACGAGGTCGCGAAGACATAGGTTCTCGAAAACCAGTCCAAACGTCTGCCAATCCTCGAGCAGGACAGCCGGCGACATGCCGAGCGCTGCGACGGCGAGCGAAGGGTCTGCCAAATACCGCTTCGGCTTGACCTGCAGGCGTTTCTTCGAGCGGGACGGGGGCTCCCAGCCGGGAACCTCCGAGACAAGATAGATACGATTGAAGAAGCTGAGATACTCGCCGATTTGGCGATCGGCGAGGTCGTCTCCCGTTGACCCCAGGGCGTCTTCCCTAATGGTGCCATAGGTGGCAGCCTGCCCCAAATTGCGAGCCAGCGAGGCGATGATGCGCTCGGCAACAAAAGGATCAAGACCTTGGTCGGGAGCGCTCTCATAACAGATCGCAGAGAGGTACTCGCGGACAATCGCCTGGGCATCCAAGGGAGAAAGGTCGACTGCTTCAGGCCAGCCACCCCGGCAGGTCACATCGACGAGCTGCTCCGTATTGCCCCCGACGATAACCGGAACAGGGGGTTCCTCGAAAAGTCGGGCGAGAGAGACGCTTTTCTCGGATTCCCCCGATTCGGAGAGCGTCATAGGGGACATCTTGATGCGGCCGATTCGCCCCGCGCCGCTGTGCCTTTTATCCCCCTCCCCTGCCGCGCTGCGGTGATTGGGCGGCGTCGAAGAGCCCGTGAGGATCCAGGCGCCCCGTAGGCCCCTCGTCTCGTCAACACCATGGCGCACGAGGTTCCAGATGGCGGGTACGTGCTGCCACTCGTCAATGACATGCGGGCGCTCCCCCATGAGCATGAGCGAGGGGTCGTCCTGCGCCAGGGACAGCTCTTCGTCCACGTAGCTGATGGAGGCGCCATGTTGCCGCGCCGTCCATGTCTTTCCGCACCACTTCGTGCCCTCTATCTCCACGGCGCCGAATATCCTCAGACAACGTTCCACCTGCTCATCAACGAGGCGAGGAAGGTATCCTTGGGGCTTGACGGATGCTTGACCCACAGTGACTCCTCTCGGATTGTTTACTAAAATCCGAGTTTCATTTTACCAAAATCCGAATTAAAATTTACTAAAATCCGAATTTGTGGGTTGTAGTCCAATGGCGCTTCGCAGAAGGCCTCTCAAGGAGCCCTGCGACAAAACACCCCTAAATCAGCGGCAGCTGAGAGCTGATGTCCTACTGCTGAGCAGCGACACCGGGGCCGCAGCACTGCGGGCGAATTACCCGTCACTTTGACAAATAGGAAAAAAAGGAAATAATAGGAAAGAAAGGAAAACAAAGGAAAGAAAGGAAAACTATGTATGACGAGGTGTTCTCCCCCTCCTTCGGTAACCGCCCTTCTTTCCTGGTGGGCCGTGAACAGCTACTCGACCAGTTGGAGCAGGGCCTTCAATCGCGGCCGGGCAGCCGCGAGCGAGCTGTTGTGATACTGGGCCAGCGAGGAAGCGGGAAGACGGTGCTTCTTTGGGAGCTGGCTGACCGCATGCGAAAGCAGGGGTTCGCCGTGGCCAACCCCACCATTGTCTCAGATGGCATGCTTGAGCGCATTCTCGAAAAGCTCGAGGACGACTGTCAGCTATCTGCAGACGGAAAGCTGCATCTCACCGGCGGCAGCGTAGGAGCGCTCGGTTTCTCAGCGGGCATCCAACTAGAGAGGGACGCGGCAACAACCAAAAGCCCCCAACAGCGACTCGTGCAACTGTGCCGCCAACTCACTGCAAAAGATCGGGGGGCGCTTATCCTGATAGATGAACTGCAGGCCTCGTCGCCGGAGGTTCGTCACCTCATCGGCACCTACCAGGAAATGGTGGGCGAGAGGCTGAATGTGTCCCTTGTTATGGCCGGTCTGCCGGGAGCTGTTTCCACAACGCTCAACGACAGAGTGCTCACGTTCCTCAACCGAGCGCGGAAGATTACTCTTCCTCCGCTGGAGCAGGGGGAAGTGGATGCCTTCTTCAAGCGATCGTTCGACTCTCTTGGCATCGCTATAGCAAGCGATCTGCGCCGTGACGCGGCGGCGTACACCGCTGGCAGTCCCTATCTTCTTCAGCTTGTGGGGCATTACACCTGTCTCTATGCTGAAAACGGCAAGGTGTCTGAAGAAAGCCTCGCCGAAGCGCTCCGAACCTCGGGCGATGATTTCCAAAGTGACGTCTGCGCCACCACGCTCGCCGCTCTTTCTGAACGCGACGTAAACTTTCTTGAAGCTATGGCCGTACTGGGAGATCCTGCGCCTATAGCCGCCATCGCTGAGGCCATGGGTGCAACGGTCGACTATGCGCAGAAATACCGTCGACGGCTCATTGAGGGCGGCGTCATCAAAAGCGCCGGCCGGGGAAAGGTCGCTTTCGACGTCCCCTTCCTCGCCGAGCACCTTCGCAAACGGAATGAGTGATGAGTCGGGGGGAATGCCCCCTCGACTCATGTTTGGTGCTCAGTTTACGCCACGAAGGCGACGAGGGTGCCGAGGGCGATGAAAGGGGCAAAGGGCATCGTGCCGGCGAGGAGGGAATCGCGATCCTGCTCGGTGGTAACTTCCCGAATGGCGCCGCTCAAGAAGGGCTCACTAACAGAAGCCGGATCGGAAGATCCGCGGCCTCGGCCAAGCAACGCGTCGGACGCTCCCGCGCCTTTCCGACAGCTGCGCCGCCCTCGTCCCATCACTCGGCGGCCAATCTCGCGGCCAAACACATAGGCGACACTGAGCACGCACGCCGTCAGCAGGCAAACAACCCCGCGCTCTAACCCGAGAAACAACCCAAGCACGGCCATGAGTTTGATATCACCGCCGCCGAAAGCCTCCTTGCGCCGAACAAGCTCGTAAACCGTCGTCAGCACAAGCAAGCCTCCGCCGAGCACCACAGCGCCTAAGATGCCGCTCGCAAAGGAGATGCCGCCGATTTCCAACCCGGGAGGCACCAGCACATCAGGCGCGGGCCCGAGGAACTCAGCTCGGAAACCCAAGCCCATGTGCGCTCCCGCGAACCCGAGCACCACACGCCAAGCCACCCACAGAAGACCCAGTGCGCCGGCCAGCACATTGGGCACGCGCCGCGACCGCACATCGATAACGGATACGACGGCTAGCAACCCCAGCACGAGGGCGTACGTGACCAGCGTTATGATGGAAACATAAGTCATCGGCGCCGTTTATTCCCCCGAAGCCACGGCTTGAGTGCCATCAAGAATCGCCGAGGCCTCCTCTTCCCGAGCAATTTCCGCCGCGACAGCGTCGGCCGATGCCGGCTTGGCCACCACGGTCCCGCAATCTTTCCCGTCGCCGAAGATAAGCTCGCGCTCCTCTCCCGTGAGCGCCGCGCGAGCCTGGTCGCGCAGGTTGTTCACACCGATGAAGAACTGGCGCATCATGACCACCACCAGATAGCGGCCCTTGGGGGTCAGCGTCAGCTCCTCGGCGTTGTCGGTGGCAAAAGCCCCGCACGCGCGCATGAAGCCCATCTCCACGGGCAGGCCGCGCTCGACGGACATGCCGAAATCGCGCGCAAACTGGCGCTTATCAAGACGCAGACCGAACAGCTGCATCATAAAGCGGTAGCGCATGCGGTCGCGCAGCGAGAACGTGGTCTTGCCCATCATGGACATATGCCCCGCCTCGATGGCCGTGTTGTACTCGCGCACCGAGAACGTGTTCACGTACAAATTCTCGCCCAGATAGGTGATGCCGCCACTGCCGATGGCCGGGTACTCCTCGTAATCGACCACGTACTCGTCGATCATGGCGTCCTCGCCGGCCGCACCGGTGCCGCGGCGGTTGAACGTCCAGGCGCTGCCCAACTCGAACAGGCCCGGCTGCCCGCCAGGCAAATCTCCCAGCAGCAGATCGCAGATGATCTCGTAGAAGCGGCGCTCGCGGTTGTAGTCCACCTTGCCCACCGTGGCGGCCAGTGACCGCTGCACCGACGGCGAGGCCATCAGCGGGTAGAACGTCGTCTGGCTTGCGCCGGAGGCCACCACCATCTCAATGTCGCGGATGAGCGTGTCCTCGTTCTGCGCGGGAAAATTAAAGATCATGTCGGCATTCATGGAAACGAAGTACGGCGACGCCTCCTGAATGCGCTCGAGAATCTCCTGGCCGCTGCCGTACTTCTCGTAGCGATCCATCTGGCGCAGCAAGTCGTCGTCGAAGGACTGCACACCCACGGACAGGCGCTGCACACGGCCCTTCAACTTTTCCAAGTACTCATGGGTGAGATGGTTCGGATTTGTCTCGCTGGAGACCTCTTTGACAGAGAACAGATCGCGGGCCATATCGATAGTCTCACACAGCTCGTCGATCATAATGGTGGGCGTGCCGCCGCCGATGTACACGGAATCGAAGTCGTAGCCAAGATCCTTCAGCATGCGCATCTCGCGGCGCATGTTCTGGAAATAGGGCTTCGCGCGATCCTCGCGGAAGGGGAAGCGGTTGAAGGAGCAGTAGGGGCACAAACGCTCGCAGAACGGCACATGCATGTACAGCATATAAGGCTGCCCCGGGTTGGGCGAGGGCATGAACGCCTCGTCGCAGGGCTTAAGCTGCAGGTAGTTGGCCGTGCACGCCTCCACTACCTTGGAAAGCATTCGTTCTGAAAGCATATCGCGCATTCCTTCTTTCTTGGCTGGTTGCCTTGGTTGAGAAGGGCGGACCTTTGGTCCGCCCCTACGGAATCTATCCCTAGCGCTGAACCTCTAGACAGCGGCTATTGATCCCACGCGCTGCGGCCCTGCAAAGCTTTCTTGCCGATGTCGTGGCGGTACATCTTGCCTTCGAAGTTGATGAGGTCGCAGGCCTCGTAGGCGCGCTCGCGAGCCTCTTCGAAGCCGTCGCCTTTGGCCACCACATTCAGCACGCGACCGCCGTTGGTGAGCAGCTCGCCATCGTAGTTGCGGCGAGTACCCGCATGGAAAACCGTCACGCCGGGCAGCTCCTCGGCCTCTTCGATGCCCAAGATGACCTTGCCCTTTTCGTAAGCGCCCGGGTACCCCTCACTGGCAAGCACCACGGAAACGGCCCAGTCGTCGGACCACTCCAGCTGCACGTCCTCGGGGCGCCCCTCGGCCACCGCGAGCATGATCTCCACCAGATCGCTTTCCAAGCGGGGCAGCACGACCTGCGTCTCAGGGTCGCCGAAGCGCACGTTGAACTCCACGATCTTCGGGCCTTCCGGGGTCAGCATGAAGCCGCCGTACAGGGTGCCGCGATAGTCGCTGGTGAAGGGAGCAACGGCCGTAGCGGCGGCCGCTTTCTCCATGATGGCCACCATGGCAGCCATTTCCTCGTCGGTGACGATGGGCACCGGCGAGTACACGCCCATGCCGCCGGTGTTGGGGCCCAAGTCGCCGTCGTAGGCGCGCTTGTGATCCTGGGCGGGGGCCATGGGGAACGACTGTCCGGCGGTGACGAAGCACAGAAGCGAGCATTCGGGGCCCGTCATGCACTCCTCGATGACCACGGTGGAGCCGGCATCGCCGAAGGCACCGTCGAAGCAGGCGCGCACGGCAGCCTCGGCATCTTCCACGGTTTCGGCCACCACAACGCCCTTGCCCGCCGCCAGGCCGTCAGCCTTGATGACAATGGGCGCGCCCTGCTCGCGCACGTAGGCAAGCGCAGCGGCCTCGTCGTCGAAGCGCCCGTAAGCGGCCGTGGGAATATCGTTGGCTTCCATGAATGCCTTGGAATAGGCCTTGGAGCCTTCCAGCTGAGCGCCGTCGGCGTTGGGCCCGAATACCGGGACGCCGTCGGCGCGCAGCAGATCGGCCACGCCATCGACCAGCGGTGCCTCAGGGCCGATGACCACCAGCCCGATGTTGCGCTCGTGCACGAAACTCAGCAGCGCCTCGCCGTCGGCGATATCCAGATCGACGTTCTCGGCGATTTCCGCCGTGCCGCCGTTGCCCGGCGCCACGTACAGCACGTCGGTGTTCGGAGACTTCTGCAGCGCCCACGCGATGGCATGTTCGCGCCCACCCGAACCGATCAGCAGAATGTTCACGTTCGTTCCTTTCCTCGCTTTGCAGCAAGTTGTTTCTTAGCGTAGGGCGCGTCCCCCCGGGAGGGGTGCCGCGCGCAGTTATGCGAAGTGCGCCCCACGATTCCGCGAGCCGGAATCGGATGAGCGCATTTCGCATCTGTCTGAGCACGGCACCCCTCTCGGGGGGACGCGCCCGGACAGCAGGTAAAAGCTACTCGTCCCTCAACCAGGACATGCGGATAATCGTCTGGTCGCGATCGGGGCCAACCGAGATGATGCTCATGGGCACGCCGCACACCTCTTCCAAATACTCGATGTACTTGCGCGTGTTCTCCGGCAGCTCCTCGTAGGTGCGGCAACCGGTGATGTCCTCGTCTTTCCAGCCGGGCAGCTCCACGTAAATGGGCTTCGCGTGGTGCAGCACCGATTGCTGCATGGGGAAGTAGTCGTAGCGCACGCCGTCGCATTCGTAGGCCACGCACACCTTGATGGTGTCGAAGGCCGAAAGCACGTCCAGCTTCGTGAGGGCCACGTCCGTAAGCCCGTTCACCTCGGCGGCGTAGCGCCCGATGACGGCATCGAACCAGCCGCAGCGGCGCTTGCGACCCGTGGTGACGCCGAACTCATGACCGGCGGCGCACAGAAGCTCGCCGTCCTCCGCATCCTGACCGGTGCCGCCGTTCTCGGGGAACTTCAGCTCCGTGGGGAAGGGGCCCTCCCCCACGCGGGTGATGTAGGCCTTCTGAATGCCCAGCACGCGGTCGATGGCCTTGGGGCCGACGCCCGTGCCCGTGGAGGCGCCGCCGGCGCAGCAGCTGGACGAGGTCACGAACGGGTAGGTGCCATGGTCGATGTCGAGCAGCGTGCCCTGGGCGCCTTCGAAGAGGATGGACTTCCCATCGCCCAGCGCCTCGTTCAGCATATGGGCCGACTCGCACACATAGGGAGCCAGAATGCGCGCGTAAGGCAGGTACTCGTCGCAGATCTCCTCCACCGTGTAGGTGTGCAGACCGTAAATCTTCTCCAAGATGGGGTTCTTCTGGGCCAGCACCGCCTCAAGCTTCAGGCGGAAGATCTTCTCGTCCAGCAAGTCCTGCATGCGGATGCCCTTGCGACCCATCTTGTCCTGGTAGCAGGGGCCGATGCCGCGTTTGGTGGTGCCGATCTTCTTGTCGCCGAGGCTCTTCTCGTCGGCGCCATCGAGATCCTTGTGGTACGGCATGATAAGGTGCGCGTCGTTGGAAATCTTCAGGTTCTTGCAGGAGATGCCCTCGGCCTCAAGCATGGCCATTTCCTTCACGAGCACGCCCGGGTCTACCACGACGCCGTTGCCGATGACCGGCACGGCGTTCTCGTACATGACCCCGGAGGGCATCAGGTGCAGCGCCAGCTTCTTGTCGCCGTGAATGACGGTGTGGCCGGCGTTATTGCCTCCCTGGAAGCGCACCACGTAATCGTAGTCGCTGGCGATGAGGTCGGTGATCTTACCCTTGCCTTCGTCGCCCCACTGGGCGCCGACGAGCACTGTGCTGGGCATCTTCAAGTCCTTTCGACGTTGGGCGGGGAATGCCCTGAAAACGACATTCCGCAAGGGCTCAGTATACCAGCCGCACAGGCTAATGCTTCGGAATGGAGGGCTTCGTGCTAAGATTTACGGAGTTAAGACGCTTCCGCTTGCGAAGGACCCTACATGACCGACAACCAGCCACCGCGCCGCACGCCCCCTGCGGCAGATCCTCCCCTGGGCACGCCCGAGGGCGATCGGGCCTTCGTAAGGCGCACGGCACTGCGACGCCTGCAGCGCAACCGGCGCATCTTCAGCATCGTTGTGGGGATTCTGCTCGTGCTGTCCTTCGTGGTCTTTCTGGTGACTGAGTTCATGCAGCCACACCCGTTTAACCTATAAGTTGATCACCGTCGCCGGGCGTCCTGATTGCTTCGCGGTCTTCTTCAAGGCCCTCGCGACCCCTTCGTGACAGGTGAAGAGAATGACCTGGCGCTGCTCCGACAGTTCCACCAAAGCGCGGGCGGCCCCCAGCCGGCGCTGCTCGTCGAAATTCACGAGAATGTCGTCGGCGAGGATGGGAATGGCCCTCCCCACGTTATCGGCGCAGGTAAGAAGCGCAATACGCAGGGCCAGGTACAGTTGCTGGCACGTGCCGAGGGACAAATGCACCGGCTGGCGCGTGCGCCCGAGGGCGTCGGCTACCTCCAGAGTGCCCTCGCGCGTAAGGCTCACGCGAGTCCACCGCCCTTCGGTCATGAGGGACAGCAACCGGCTCGCCCGCAGATACACCTCTGGCTGGCGCTTCGATTCCCAGGTGGCAATGGCCGCCTCCAGCATGTGCTTGGCCAGAAGCAATCGCGCGAAATCGGTGCGCGCCTCTTCCAAGCGCGTGGTCACTTCCTGCACCTCAATTTTGATGCGATCGAAGTCGCGCTCCGTTTCGGCTTGGGCGAGGACAGCGGCCAACTCCCCTGCTCGCTGGTTCATGGACTCCAGCGCCTCAATGAGCCCCGTGCGCTGGCGAACGCGCCGCTCGAGCTCCTCCTCGACATCGCCTACCCCGCTTTCAGGCGACAATCCAGCGCGCTGAAGCGCCGCCGCCCGTTCAGAGGCGATTTCCTGAAGGCGATGCTCGGCATCCGCTCGCCGAGCGGCCGCCGCTTGCTGGCGCTGACGACACAGCGCCATGGCCTGACGTGCCTCGCGGGCCTCGTCAAGAAGTGCCCGAGCCTGGCGCACCGACCCTTGGGCCTCGCCCAGCCCTTCTTCATCCAGCGCCTCGCGTACCTGCGCGGCCACCGATCCCTCCTCAGCCTGGCACGCTTCCAGCTTCTTCTTATCCTGGATCATCACCCAATGG
Source organism: Adlercreutzia sp. DFI.6.23 (assembly GCF_024462535.1). Classification (NCBI taxonomy): domain Bacteria; kingdom Bacillati; phylum Actinomycetota; class Coriobacteriia; order Eggerthellales; family Eggerthellaceae; genus Adlercreutzia; species Adlercreutzia sp. DFI.6.23. Next base: position 6,269 of record NZ_JANGBP010000011.1, on the reverse strand, counting down.
GCGTCGTCGAAACGGGCTTTGCGGGCGCCTTCCTCCTTGTTCGGCCGGAACAACATGGCGAAGCCGCCGGTGGCCATGAGCGCCGCGAAGACGGAGAGGAGAAATCCGATGGCCATATAGCTGAGAGCACCGCGGGCACGGCCCTCGATGAAAAGAGGGACGCCCAGAAGAAACAGCACGGCGGGAATGACCACGCAGAATGCCACCTGAATGCGCCTCTTCGATCGCTCGCTGCGGCGATCGGCCTCATCGTCGGCCGTTTCCTGCAGAGCCTCGTACACTGCCACGGAGGATGTGTAGTTCGCGCGAGCCACCTCCACGGCATGGGCCTGCCGCGATTGACGGGTCGCGAGGTTTTCCAAGCGGTCACGCAAGGCCCGCTCGTCGGAGGCCGTCAGGCGGGCGAGGCGGCGCCCGCAGGAACGCTCGTGAAGTTCGTAGTTGTTGGCTGCCTCCTCCTCGCTCTTGGCCAGCCGGGCGATATCCCCCTTAAGCTTGTCGCGTTCGGCATCCAGAGCCGCCAGAGAACTTTTGGCCATGGTGAGCGCCTCAATCACGCGGTTGGCCTCTTCCACCCGCTCCCCCATGGCGGCGCGCTCGGGCTCCAGCTCGTGCAGCTCGCGATCTTGGGCACGATAGGCATCGGCGACGTCAGCCGCGCTTTGCTGCTCGGCACGCAGGGCGTTGCGCCGGGCCAGAAGCTGGGGGATCGACTGCTCGGCCGAGGCGGCGCGGGAGGTGAATGCCGCCAAGCGCTCGTTCACATGAGCGAGGGCGTGGGCCGGCGACGAACCTGTGCCCGAACCGGCCGTCAGCAACTTCGCCGTCGTGTCCGTCGTGTTGCGCAGCGAGCGCAATTCATCGCTGTTCAGGGAAAACATCGTGCGATAGGTGTCCTTGTCGATGTCTTCCACCAGGAAGGTGTCTCCCTGCAGGCCGTCGGCATTGCGGGCGCGGGAAAGCACGAACGTCTCCTCGTCTTCCCTCGCACCCGCGCTCGCGTCCGCCCCCGCCGACCGCGCGAAAAGCAGCGAGCCCGCTCGCTCGGCCCCCTCGGGCTTGTAGGTGTTCCGGTTTCCTCGAGCCTCTTCCCAACCGAACAGCACGCCGCCCACAAAGGAGGCCACGGTCGTCTTGCCCGCCTCGTTGGCGCCGAGGACGATGTTCATGCGATCGCTGAAGGGCCCGACCACCGTATCGTGAAAGCGGCCGAAGCGCTCCAAGTGGATAGAGCGAAGGTAGATGCGCGGCTCGGTCATCGGTCGTCGCCCCCCTGCAGCAGCAAGTCGAGCACAAGCCGGGCAGCCTCGTTCGTGAGCTGGCGCGCCTTCTTCTCGGAAAGCGCCGCCGTAAGGGGAACGTTGCGCGCGAGGTATTCTTCCTGCAAATAGTCGATCTGCCCTTCGACATCCTCGGAGAGCCGATCAACGGTGCGAAGAAACACCGCTGGGAACAGCCCCTCGGCGCGCAACGCCTCTTCATCGATGGGAGCCGTTGTCTCGTCGATGAGACTATCGCAGTAGAATTCCGAGTACGCATCGTTCAAAGAGGCGCGCACCTCTTCCAGCACCCCGGGGCGGCCGAGCACCTCGTGAAGGGAGGTCGCTCCGGTGAGAATGATGCGCGACACCATCATCTCGCAGGAGGCGTCGCCGTTGACCGCGAACAGCTCCCGCATGGTTTTGGACACCAGAGCCGGAATGTTCGTGCAATCGGAGACGTCGATGCGAACCTTTTCCCACACCACCGAGGCCGTGGGGATGAAGCTCACCTTCGGCGGCGCGTCAACCGCCAGCGTGACGAGGTTGACACCGCGCGGGCCCGTTTCACGCACATCGCGCCCTTGAATGCAGCCGGAAAAGGCAATGCGCGGCACACGCTCGTCGTTGACCCACCGCTTGTGAATGTGGCCGAGCGCCCAGTAGTCGAATCCAGCACGCAGCAGCGCCACGGGGTCGGTGGGAGCCTTCACGGGATCGAGCGTAAGCCCGGTGTGCAGCACGCCCACCGCAAAAGGCGCCTCGGCGGCACGCGGGCCCAATGCCCGAATGGCGGCGGCGCGGGTGATACCCTCGGCGATGTCCTCGTTGGGCGACCACACCTTGTTCGGGTAGCCGCGGCCTCCGATGACCGCAAGGGGACGCCCGTCGCGCTCGTACAGGGCGAAATCGGGACGATCGGCGGCGAGCATCGTAGCGGACGGGGGCAACGCGAAGAAATCCTGCTGCCAAAGACTCAGCGGATCGTGGTTGCCGGTGCACAGGTAGGAGGGAATGCCCTCCGCATCCAGGCGGTTCAATCCATCGAAGAAACGCAGGTAGTCGCGATAGGACGCGCGAACCGAATCGAAGATGTCGCCGGAAACGACCACGAAATCGACCTTGCGCGACACGGCCGCCTCCACTACGCGATCCCAAGCACCGGGAATGGCATCTACCAAACGGCGCGCCCATTCATCGGACAGCGCCCTCAGGCCGCGAAACGGCGCACCGATGTGCAGGTCGGCAGCGTGGATGAATGTCAGCGTTTCCGGCACGAACAGACCCTAGAAGCTGCCCACGCGGGAGTCGTCAATAAAGTCCATGAACTTCGTGAACTCGGGGTTGAAGGCCAAGTCGATGTCGCGCGTGGCGCCGTTGCGGTGCTTCGCGACGATGAGCTTGGCCATGCCCAAATCGGGGCGCGACTCGCTTTCCGCCTCGATCTCGTTCATGGAACGGTCGATGAACATGACGATATCGGCGTCCTGCTCGATGGCGCCGGAGTCGCGCAGGTCGGAAAGCATGGGGCGCTTGTCCTTGCCGCGTTGTTCGATGGCACGGGACAGCTGCGACAGGGCGAGCACCGGCATGTTCATTTCCTTGGCGAGAATCTTGAGTCCGCGGGAAATTTCGCTCACTTGGTCGTTGGTAGATTTATTGGCCGTCATGGGACCCGGCTGCATGAGCTGCAGGTAGTCCACGATGATGAGGCCCTTTTGGCCCTCTTTCAGGCCATGCAGCTCGCGGCGGCCCTTGGCGCGGGCTTCCAGTACCGAGAGGCCTGGGGTGTCGTCGATGAACATATCCAGCTGGGAGAGCTTGCCCGAGGCTTCGGCCAAGGCACCCCAGTCGCCCTCGGCGATGAAGCCGCTGCGCAGCTTCGAGAGATTCACGCGAGCCTCGGAGCACAGGATACGCTGAACCAGCTGCTCGGCGCCCATCTCCAACGAGAAGAACGCCACAGCGGCGCCGGATTTAGCCGCGTTGGTGGCCAGGTTCAGTGCAAAGGAGGTTTTGCCAACACCGGGGCGCGCCGCCAGAATAACCAGATCGCCGCCGCGAAACCCGTGAAACAGCTCATCGACGTCCTTGAAGCCCGTGGGAACGCCGGCCATCTTGTCCTTCTGGTTGGCGAGACGGGAAATTTCCTCGTAGGCGTCGCTTACCAACTCGTCCATCTTGCGGAACGACGAGCTGACGCGTTTCTCGGTTACGTTGAAGAGCGTCTTCTCCGCCTCTTCCACCACCTGATCCAAATCATCGGGCGCGTCATAGGCCAGAGCGTTAATCTGCGTGGCGGCGAACACGAGCTCGCGCAAAATGGACTGCCGCTTGACAATGTCGACATGGCGCTCCCAGCTGGTGAGCGAGAAGGTGTTGTCGGCTAGCTCGGCCAGATAGGCGCGGCCGCCCACGGCCTCCAGCTGCCCCGTGGACTTCAAGGTGTCGGCGAGAGCGATGGGGTCAACGGGAATGTGGCGGTTCGTGAGACTGATGATGGCCTCGAAGATGATGCGATGGGCCGGACGGAAGAAATTCTCCGGACGCAGCCGCATGACCGCCTCTTCGGTCACCTCCCCGTTGAGCAGGCAGGCGGCGAGCACCGATTGCTCTGCCTCGATGTTCTGAGGCAACTGCGCGCGGGGCGCAAGTCCGGGCGTATTGTTGGCATCCATGGGAGGCTGAGGCTGGTAGGGCATGAAACATCCTTCGCGTCGTCGGTGCGCCTATTGTATCGCGTTTCTTCCCGCGAACGCTGGAACTCGGCTTACCGCCACTGTTTCACGGGAAACAGGCTCATTATAGAAAATGGCCCCTCCGAAGAGGGGCCATCAAAGGGTCTCGCAAGACGAGGACTACTCCTCGGTCTCGGTCACCTCAACCTCGACGGTGCCGTCGGCGGCAACTTCGCCGTCAACTTCAACCATCTCGTCGGCCGGAGTCTCGGCGATATCGATAGCTTCCTCGATAGCGTCGATGGCCTCTTCGGCCTCGGACTCACCAGCGACGACCACGGTTACCGTACCCTTGATGTCGCGGTACAGAGACACGGGCACATGGTAGGTACCGGTCATCTTGATGGGCTTGCCCAGTTCTACACGACGACGATCGATTTCGATGTCGAGCTGCTCGGCGATGGCGTCGGCCACCAGAGGAGCAGTGACGGAACCGAAGAGCACGCCCTCCTCGCCCACCTGGGCGATAACGCGCACGGTGGCGTCGTTCAGCTTCTCGGCCAGAGCGTTGGCATCGGCAATGCGAGTCTCCTCGCGCTTGGCGATGTTCTTCTTGCGCTCCTCAAGCTGCTTCAGGTTGCCCGGGGTAGCCTTCACGGCATAGCCCTGGGTCAGCAGGAAGTTGTTGGCAAAGCCGCGGTTGACGTCGATGACGTCACCCTCGCCGCCTTTGCCCTGGAGTTCCTTCAGAAGAATAACTTTCATGGTTCTCCTCCCTTCGCCTAGCGGTTGCGGCGATCGCCACGGCCGCTGACAGCGGGAACGGCATAGGGCATGAGAGCCATGACGCGGGCGCGCTTAACAGCTTCCGCGATGTCGCGCTGGTGCTGGGTGCAGGCACCGGTCACGCGACGGGGCTTGATCTTGCCACGATCGGTAACGTACTTGCGCAGCATTTGAGTATCTTTGTAATCGATATACTCCACGTCGTCCTTGCAGAACTGGCAATACTTACGACGAGGCTGCTTAGCGTAATCGGCCATATTAACCTCTTTCGTTTCGCTTAAAACGGAATGTCATCATCGTACACGGAAGAGGAAGCGTCGATAACCGGAGCAGCGGGCATGGGCGCGGGCGTCGGGGCCGGTGCGGGCATGGGAGCCGGAGCACTATAGGCCGGAGTCGCCGGAGCATAGCCCTGGTTGCCGCCGAAATCGCCGCCGTAGGACTGAGCGCCGCCGCCGCTGCGGCTCGACATGAACTCGAGCTCGTCAACGATGACTTCGAGCTTGCTGCGCTTCTGACCATCGCGCTCCCACTGGCTCCAGCGAAGCTTGCCCTCGATGGCCACCTTGGTGCCCTTGGACAAGTACTGGTGCAGGCTGCGAGCCCGGTTGCCGAACATGGTGCAGTCAACGAAGTTCGGATAATCCTCCCATTCGTTGGTCTGAGGATTACGACGACGGTCGTTCACGGCCACGCCGAAGCTCATGACGTCCATGCCGGACTGGGTGCTGCGCAGCTCGGGGTCGCGGGTCAGATTGCCGCTGATGATCACTCGATTAATGCTCATTTCTACCTCTTCTCATGGTGAGCGCTCCCCTTTGCGGGACCGCTCAGTTTCCAACTAGTCGCGATCGGTGCGGGCGACGATCATGTGACGCACAACGGCATCGTTGATGCGCAGCACGCGATCGAGCTCGGCAATGCTCTGCGGGTCAGTATGGAAATCGATGAGAGTGTAGTCGCCATCAGACAGACCGTTGATCTCATAAGCGAGTTTACGCTTGCCCCAATTGTCGACGTTGTCCACCACGCCCTGGGCGTCGGTGATCGTCGTCTCGATGCGCTTCATAACGCCAGCGCGCGTCTCGTCGTCAATCGTCGGAGCAACAATAAACAGCAGTTCATACGCCTTCATCAGCTCACCTCCTTTGGACTTTACGGCTCCGGGCTGGTGAAGGCACACACCGGAGCAGGAATAGCCTTGCTATCTTAGCAGAGCTTTTCCCGCTGCGGTTGAACCTGCGTTTCTCCATCACGGTAAGCACACATTGCCTCGGTCGCTGGGGCCATGGTAAACCAAGCGAACCGTAAAAATGACGCGGAAATGTCCCGTTTCGTTCCTCGCGCCAACCGTATCAGCGTCGTATCTCCGTCCCCCCAGGGCACGACTCTGGTTGCCCCCACGGAACTAATTTCGATAGCAATCATGAACCACCCCTCAAAGGGGTGGTTTGCTCTGGGCCTATAAGGCCGAGGGGGGCCGGCAGCGTCTAAAGGCGCTGCCTCTCACTTCGTTCAAGCCGTACCGCCCTTGTCTCTCGCGGGC
>NZ_JANGBP010000109.1:0-429 GCF_024462535.1 Adlercreutzia sp. DFI.6.23 | reverse complement strand
GGTTCTTCCGTCTCACGTACTGGTACCTGTCGAAGAAGTTCGGCATCGAGGACATGATGGGCGGGTACGTCCACAAGGACGAGGTGTTGAAGGATGGCACGCCCGCCCGCGACCACATGCACGTGCCGTTCACGCCCATCCTAGATGGACGGTTCAACTACAAGCAGATGTGCCCCCGCAGCTTCTACCAGAGCATGCACAAGGAGCTTGGGGATTACCTAGAGGGGCGCATGAGCTACCGCCCTGCAATCGAGCTTGACGAGGAGACGCGGGCGCAGCGTGTATACACGGACAAGTCCGTGGATATCGACAAGGTACGCTGTGCGGTCGATAAGGCCGTGGTTGAACCTGCGAAGGACGAAGCGGCGCGAATCGTCGCGGCTGCTAGGGAAGAAGCCGCCGCTTTACTGAAAGATGCCGAAGCGCGTA
>NZ_JANGBP010000108.1:0-429 GCF_024462535.1 Adlercreutzia sp. DFI.6.23 | reverse complement strand
GTCAGCGCGGTTGCGCGCGTCGGTCAGTTTCGAGGGGGTTCGCTCTGCGGGCTCACTTCATTTTGCGCGAGGGCGTCTTGGGGCGGATAGGCTTTGTTGAACTGGGCCCAGACGCCGGAATACAGAATGGCGTCCATGAGATGCGCGTCTTGCACCAGCGGCAAACGCTCGTAGGGCGCAGCCGCGTCGGCGGCAGCGAGGGACAGCGTGGCGCGCATGGCCTCGGCATCGGAGCCGAGCGTCACGAAGGGATTGTAGCTGCCCGAAGCGGCGTCGTCGTTGAAATCGACAGCGGCATCCATCAGGTAGATGAAGCGCCCGAGGCCACGCCCCAGCTCTTCCATTGCTTCGGTCCAGAATCCCTGGTTGTGGGCGAACAGCCGCCCGAGCATGCGCCCGAACTCGCGGGCTGCGGCATCGGGGTCGAAC
>NZ_JANGBP010000107.1:0-430 GCF_024462535.1 Adlercreutzia sp. DFI.6.23 | reverse complement strand
CTTGGGCGTACGCTTCTGGCCCGAGGCGACTGTGACCGCCGTGAACGACGGCTCCGTCACTGTGAAAACGGCCACGGGGCATCGAGCAGGAAATTGCCTGCGGCACCGTAGTCGAAGCCCTGGACTGCCTGCCGAACGACAGCCTCAGCACGGGACTCTCCTGCGAGGTGGTCACCGTCGGCGACGCGGCGCCCCCCTTCAACATCGGCGAAGCCATCTGCTCCGGCAACGCCGCCGCCCGCGCGATCTAGATTCGACCCAAAAGCTCGGCCGCCTAGACGTCGCACTCAATCTCAGTCCTCCCCTTCAATCGGGGCAGCTCCCCCTCCGAGCTGCCCCGATTTTTATCGCCACCTGTAGACCGGAGCCACTTTTTGGCACCGCCGCGCGGACTTCCCGACATTTTCCCGGGTCGGGCTGCGGATACTCT
>NZ_JANGBP010000106.1:0-430 GCF_024462535.1 Adlercreutzia sp. DFI.6.23 | reverse complement strand
GTGACGGCGTGGTAGTCTCCTTTGGCCAAGCACACCGCGCGCCCGTCTAAAAGATCGATGGCAGGAAGAAGGTACATGGCTACTCCTTTGACGCGACGGGGTTTTCCGCCACCTTATCAGCGTGCGCGCTGCCGGCGCGCGCGGCTCGTGCAATGGTTGCGAAGTTGGCAAGCAGGCGCGCGCCCGCATCCGAGATCTTCTCCGGATGGAACTGCACGCCGAAGACGGGACGGCCCGGCACCTGCACGGCGCAGGGGAAGGTCACCGAGTGCACCGTCTCGGCAATGGTGGCCACGCTCGGCGGCGCCACGAAGCTGTGGGTGAAGTAGAAGAACTCGCCGGGCGCTATTCCATCGAACAGCGAATTCGGCTCGGAGAACTCCACTGAGTTCCATCCCACATGGGGCACTTTGTAGGCGCGGCCGGCAGC
>NZ_JANGBP010000105.1:0-430 GCF_024462535.1 Adlercreutzia sp. DFI.6.23 | reverse complement strand
CCAGGCGTAGAGGCCCTTGTGATCCTTCATGCCCAGACGATCCTCGATGCCCATCCGCGTGAGTTCTTCGACTTCTACTGCGACCGCATGCTGGCCCTGGACGCCGAGCCCAACGCCGCGCACCGAAAGCTGGCCGAACTGGAGCGGGAGGGAACGCTTTCAGCCGTCGTGACCCAGAACATCGACGGGCTGCACCAGAAGGCCGGCAGCCGAAACGTGCTGAAGCTGCACGGCAGCGTGTGGCGCAACTTCTGCATGGACTGCGGCGCACCCTACACCGTGGAAGAGCTGCTGGCCCTGCGCGAACAGAGCCCCGACGGCGTACCGCACTGCTTGAAGTGCGGAGCCATCGTGAAGCCAGACGTGGTGCTATACGAGGAGCCGTTGGACGACGGCACCGTGACCGCGGCCGTGCGCGCCATCGCTAGCG
>NZ_JANGBP010000104.1:0-431 GCF_024462535.1 Adlercreutzia sp. DFI.6.23 | reverse complement strand
CTGGGCGCGGCCCTTTCCGCGGGCATCATTAGCGCGGGCGGTACCGTGCTCGAGGCCGGTATCATCCCTACGCCGGGCGTGGCCCTGCTCGTGCGCGAGATGCGCGCGCCGGGCGGCGCGGTCATCTCCGCCTCTCACAATCCGCCGGAGTACAACGGCATCAAGTTCTTCGATGCTCAGGGCTTCAAGCTGCCCGACGCCGTGGAAGACGAGATTGAGGCCTTCATTGTCAACGGTGGCTTGGAAGGCGAGGTCGCTGCCGCCGAGGAGGCCGCCTGGAGCGCCGCTCAAGCTGCTGCGCCCGATACTCCCGCCGATGCGACGAGCTATCTGGCCTCCGAGATCAAGATGCCTGCTGGTGCCGAGGTGATGGCGCCTAAAGCCTACAACGTGGCTCCCGAAGTTCTCGCTGGCGCCGAGGTGCAGGTGGG
>NZ_JANGBP010000103.1:0-432 GCF_024462535.1 Adlercreutzia sp. DFI.6.23 | reverse complement strand
GTCAGCGCTTCAAAAGGGGAAGTGCTGACGGCACGCTTGTAGGTGCGGGTTCGAGACGGTGAGCAGCGCCTGCCGCTACAGGGGGCGGCCGCATCGCTTCTGCGCGAGCTGCGCGTGAAAAGTTGCATTGCCCTCGGGCCCTTCGAACATGGCATCGAGGGTGAGGCGAATGGCCGTATGGGCGTAGTTCCAAACGGGGTCGAGATTTTGGTCGGGGATGGATTGGTTGAGGTAGGAGAAGTACAGCCGAACGCGTCCCCAAATCCCCGTGGCGTGATATTCCGCCAAAAACTCGTGGGTGGATGCCGATAGCTTGCGGCCCTCGACGAGCATTATCTGGATATCTGTCCTGAAAAGCGGTATGAACAGAAGCTCGACATAACGCGAGAAATCGATATAGCAAGCGAAGCCGAAGATTCGCCGATAGTATTC
>NZ_JANGBP010000102.1:0-432 GCF_024462535.1 Adlercreutzia sp. DFI.6.23 | reverse complement strand
GGGCCGCCAAGACGCATCGTGCGGCCAGTGCGATAATAGAGGAACTCATGGACAAGTACATCTGCGACATATGCGGCTACATCTACGACCCAGCTGTGGGCGATCCCGACGGCGGCATCACTGCGGGAACTGCCTTCGAGGACATCCCCGAAGACTGGGTTTGCCCCGTATGCGGCGTTGGCAAGGACGACTTCTCGCTGTACACGGAATAGCGCCGCACTTCCACCCCTGTCAAGCGCAAAGCCTCGCCACCGTTCAGACGGCTCAGCCACCGGAGCGCCGATCATCCAAGCACCTCAGCTGATCGGCGCTCCTTGCATTCAAGCGCCTTGCTTTCTGGCAAGTTTTCCAAAGTTTGCGACACGTTCGTTGCAAAGCAGGCTTCAGAAACTCTTTTCCAAAGGCAAATCCTGGTGTTTCGCCCTTCTTGCG
>NZ_JANGBP010000101.1:0-432 GCF_024462535.1 Adlercreutzia sp. DFI.6.23 | reverse complement strand
CCCAAATGTGCATCGGTGCGGCATCGAACGGACGTGAGAAGCCTCCAAAGGGCGGATTCGGAACGCGAGAATGCGCATTTGTGCATCGTCACGGCATCGCGGACGCGAGGGTGCCCAAATGTGCATCGGTGCGGCATCCCTCTCGTAGGGCAAGGGCCATGCCCTTGCTGCCCGACCGAGGAAGAGAGGCGTTCCTGGTTGAGCGGAAGGAACAGAGCCCCCTCCCTACGGGAGCTTGGAGTCTCAGGGGCCCGTGGGCAAAGGCTCTGCCCGCATGAGACAGTGCCCCGGAGGGGTGTCTCATCTTCCGATAGCCATTCGGCGCATTCGCGCAGGGACGGCCCCCGAAGATGAGACACCCCTCCGGGGCACTGTTTCACTCCACGACAAAAGGCGGAAAGGGCATGGCCCTTTCCCTACGGGGCAACTCCG
>NZ_JANGBP010000100.1:0-432 GCF_024462535.1 Adlercreutzia sp. DFI.6.23 | reverse complement strand
GCGCTCGGCGTCAGCCATGGAGTTGCGACGCTGGTCGCGAAGCTACGCCGAGCGCCCTACTGCGCAGAAGCCTCGCTTGTGGCGACGAACCGATAGGGCACGGCGCGATCTTCGAACAGCGCCAGCAAGTCGGACAGAGGAACGCGCAGCGTGGCCGTGTTGTCGTTGGGATGCACGCCCACGGCGGGCCAATCGCGCAAAGCCGCATCCAACACCACCTGCACTTTCCCTTCCGTATCGTTCAGCACGCCGAAAGGAGAGACCGCCCCACCGCGCAGACCGAGAATTCCCTGCAAGTCCTCTTCCGAGGCAAAACGCAAGGGCCGCGCTCCGAGAGCCGCCGGCAAAGCCTTCAGATTCGCCGGCTTATCCTCGGGCATGACGACCAGATAGTAGTTGCGCTTCTTGTCGTCGCGCAAAAAGAGGTTCTTC
>NZ_JANGBP010000010.1:0-108678 GCF_024462535.1 Adlercreutzia sp. DFI.6.23 | reverse complement strand
CATCCACTTCGTGTGCGACAGGCTGTGTGCCTTGTTTGCCAAAACGGCCGCCTTTCCGGGCTGATACGACTTGAACACCCGTATCGTATCCCGACTGGCGGCGTTTTGACGCAAGGGCGGAGCCTTCGACGCGCACCCGCATAGCGGGTGGTTTTTTGCCCGCCGCGCTTCGCGCGCCGTGCAGGCTCACGAGCCTGAAAACGAGGAGGGCGTCCCGCTAAAGGACGCCCTCCCGGAAGGATGACAGCCGGCAGGCTGTTATCAACGAATCTTAGGCCGCGCCGGGCAGGATGAGCATGGCGGCGGTAAGAATCACCATGCAAACCACCCCGAGCACGACGAACAGCTTGGCTCCGAACTTGAGCCAGGTCGAGTACTCGATCTTGGCGAGGGCCAAGCCGCCCATGATGGCGCCGGAGGTCGGCGTGAACAGGTTCACAAGGCCGTTGCCGGCGGAGTAGATCATGACCATGGTCTCGACCGAGAAGTTCAGCTGGCTAGCCAGACCACCCATGATGGGCATGGACACGGTGGCCATGCCGGAGGAGGACGGGATCAGGAAGGACAGGACGATGTAGAGCAGGAACGACAGCGGAGCGAAGATGATCGCCGACATGCCCGCGAGCGCGTTGGCCGCATTGTTCAGGATCCACATGTCCAGACCGGTGGAGGCCATGAGCACGGTGATGGAGCGGGCCAGCGCGATGATGAGCACGACCGACATCATGTCGGCGGCGCCGTTGATGAACGCCTTCACGAAGCGGCTCTCGGACACGCCGCCGATGACGCCGATGATGAGCGCCATGAGCAGGAACCACGTGGAGGCCTCGTCGAAGTACCACTGGCCCAGAGGAATGCCGGTGAGGAAGCTCGACCAAGCCGGAGTGACCTCCTCCTCGGAGACCGAGGTGGCCTCGAAGGGAGCGGCAACCTCGGTGGTGGTGCCGTTGGCCTCGTCGTAGGCGGCAATGACCTCATCGCCCGCAACCGTCGTCGTCACTTCCTCATAGGACTGGCCGGCCACAAAGCCATCGAAGCCCAGGTCTTCCCAAGGAATGAACGAGACGATCATGATGACGAAGGTAAGCGCGAACACGATGAGGGTGGCCTTCTGGCGACCGGTCATCTTCGGAGCCATCTCCTGACCGTCAGCAGCCTCGGCCTCGGAGTCGGTCATGCCCCACTCGTTCATCATGTCCTGCTGCTCCTGCAACGACAGGAAGGTGGAGCCCTTGTCGGCCTTCACCTTCTTGGCGTAGCGCATCACGAAGATGATGGAGATGATCGTCGTCGTGAGCCAGAGAATAGCGCCGAGTGCGATGATGATGCCCTGGTTGACGGCAATGCCGATACCGGAGAGCGCATCGACGGCCACGCCCACGGCGAACGGGTTCACAGTCGAGCCCAAAACGCCGCAGCCGGCGCCCAAAAGGACGACCGCCGCGCCGGTCAGGCTGTCGAAGCCGGCGGCCACCATGGTGGCGGCGAGCAGCAGGTAGAAGGGCACCGTTTCCTCGCACATGCCGTAGGTGGTGCCGCCGATGGAGAAGATGAACATCAAAATGGGGATGAGCACGAGCTCGTTGCCCTTGAGCTTGTGCACCAGCGCGGCGATGCCGGCATCGAGCGCGCCGGTCTCGGTGACGATACCGAGGAAACCGCCGAGGATCATAACGAACAGGCACACGCCGATGGCGTCCTGGAAGCCGAAGACCGGCGCGGTGAGCACGCCGGAGAGCGTGGCCCCCTCGATGCCCTCGACGCCACAAGCGGCCATGATAACGGTAATGACCGCAAGCGCCACCAGGATGATCAGCAAAATAGTGAACGAAGAGAGGCTCGCGCGCTTCTTCTTTTTAGTATCAGCCATAGGAGTTTCTCCTTAAGGGAGAGGCGGCCGATAAGGGAGATCGGCCGCCGTTTGGACAGGAAGAAAGCCTAGATAGCCTCGCGCCAGGCCGGCATGGACATGCAGCGCGGGCCGCCACGGCCGCGGCTAAGCTCCGCGGACGGCATGACCAGGCAGTTGATGCCGTTCTTGTACAGCACGTCGTTGGTGACGTTGTTGCGCTGGTACACCACGACCGTGCCGGGGCGCACGCAGAGCGTGTTGGAGCCGTCGTTCCACTGCTCGCGCTCGGCCGCGATGCGGTCGCCACCGCCGCAGGGGATGAGCTTCACGGGCTGGCCGACGTACTCGGTCAGGATGGACTCCAGATCCTCGTCGCGCTCGCGGATCTTGGTGCCGCCGTTGCCGTCCGGGGTGATCTCGAAGACGGTCAAAGGTCCCATGATGCCGGGATGGATGGTGAATTTGTCGTAGTCGATCTGGGTGAACACGGTGTCCAGGTGCATGAAGGCACGGGACACCGGGATGTTGAAGGCCAGGATGGTGTCGATGGTGGACGTCTCGTCGCCGAACACGTTGTGGGCCAGCTGATCGATGGCGTCGGGCTCGGTGCGCTGGGAGATGCCGATGGCCAGCACGTGCTCGTTGATGTTCAGCACGTCGCCGCCCTCGATGTGGAAGGTGTTCTCGCGGCTGTAGTACTGCGGCACGTCCTTGAAATCCGGGTGGTAGTTGAAGATGTAGTCGCCGTAGATGGTCTCGCGGTTGCGCGTCTGGCTGTACATGCGGTTGATGCCCACGCCGTTGCCGATCATGTTGAACGGATCACGGGTGAAGTACAGGTTCGGCATCGGGGCGCACACGAGCTTCGTGCGGTCGGACACCATGTCCACGAGCAGGTTGGTGTGCTGCTGCGGGAGCTCCTGCAGGTTGATGCCCGCCATGGTCTTCATGACCATGTCCTTGGTGCCGGCGTACTCACTATTGATGTAGTCCTTGATGATCTGGGTGTACAGATCGGTGCGGATGCCCGCCTCGTAGATCCACTGGTCGAGGAACTTCTCGCGCAGGGCCGGATCGGTATCCAGGGCCTCGGCCATGAGGTCCTCCAGGTACACGACCTCGACGCCCTCCTCGCGCAGAATTCCAGCGAAGGCATCGTGCTCGGCCTGGGCGACCTCCAAGAACGGGATGTCGTCGAACAGCAGCTCCTCCAGCGTGTTCGGGGTGAGGTTCAACAGCTCGTCCCCCGGGCGATGGAGGATAACCTTCTTGAGGTTACCGATCTCGCTCTTGACGTTTACTCCTTGCATGTGACTCTCCGATCTGGCGCATCCGCGCCACTCGATTGCCGGCTGCCGCGATTTCCCTTCCGCGGCTCCGCGGGCCTCGAAGGAACAGGCTCGCGATTTCATGAATTCAATGTGCAGGAACTATGAACTTTGCGAAAGGTCTAAACCAGTTGTAGCTCGCCCCAACTTGTCAGCCTCTCTTCTTCCGGTTCCTTCTACAACCGACCTAAACCACAGGTCAACAATGACTTTTTGACTTATCTTCTATTGACTCTCCGTCAGAAAATTAGGCACTGTTACCGTTTCGTAAGCTTTCTGCTCAAAAATCCTCGCCCCGGCCCTTCTCCACAACTCGCCTTTATTCGACCCATTGGGAGCAAATGGAGCGCCATCCAAGCCTTCGGCGCTATCGGCGGCCCCCCGCTCCCCTCAAAAGTCCCCGCGAAGCGATATAATGGGCCGCGAGCATAGATTTAATGCGGATCGGCTGGAACGAAGGGGTCTATGGGACTGGCGATTTTCTACGAGACGCTCTTGGTTATTCTCGTCTCGGCACTGACGGCGGCAGTGTGTCTTTCCTCGTATTTGGTGACGAAGCGAAAGACGATGCTGTTCGCATGCATCGCGTTCATGTTCTACTTCTTCGACGTGGCCTCCATCCTGCAGGACGATTATGCGGCGCGCGAGCTGGCCTCGGGGCTGACCCAGGAGTACTATTTCATCCGCTCGCTCTACACGATGGTCACCGGAGCCGGCTTTCTCGGTGCCTTCTGGTTCATGGTCTGCGAGTACATCGGCGAGCGCCGTCGCAGCATCCGCATCACGCCCATCGTCGTTTATGCCGCCCTCTCGCTGATCCTGCTCGCCATCTCCGGCGAGAGCAAAGTGCTGAGGTTCTGCTATTACAGCTGCCGCGCCGCCTTCATGTTCTGGATCCTCGCCTATGGCGCCGTTCACTACCTGCGCACGAAAGACCCGGTCGAGCGGCAACGACTCGGACGCTACAAGAACCATTGCATCGCTCTCGCCCTGCTCGGAATGGTCATGGTGGCCGAGGACGCGCTGTTCTTCCTCGTGCTGTCCACCGACACAATCACCTTGGGGCCAATCACGCTGTCAGCGGAGCGCAACTACGCCGAGAACGTGCTCATGATGGTCTGCGCGGCCATGACCTGCTGGTTCGCCCTGCGTCAGCTGGATATTCACTCCAACAAGGCACCCGTGGTGGACGATACTCTCCGCTATCGTCAGACCGCCGAGGATCTGCTCGTCTACGCCAAGCGCCACCAGCTGACGGCCCGCGAGCAGGAGGTGCTCGACTACATCCTGCGCGATCAGGACAACCAGAACATCGCCTCGTCGATGTCGCTCTCCCCTTCCACCGTGAAGGTGCACGTGCACAACATCTTGCAAAAGACGGGGCATACTAACCGCCAGGAGCTCATTCAGGATTTTTGGAAGACGGTGTAGGGGCTCCTCTGACTGGGAGGTCGGGAGGAGGTATCCCCAGCCCGCTGCGCGCTTTATCCCCTTTCGAACGCGGCAAAAGAAATAGCGAAAGGAACGCACATCAGTCGGTACCATCCCCGCATCGCTGCTGCTGAAGTGGAAGCTATTTCTTAACGGCCGCGTTCTACAGGGGGCGCGCAGAGGTCTGGGAATACCTCTTCCCGACCTCCCAGCGCATGGCTCACTCAGCTGACTTGGTCGACTCGCTAGTGCGCCTCGGCCCAGGTGGGGCCCCAGCTGACATCGGCGATGAGGGGTACCTTCAGCTCGACGACGCCCTCCATGACCTCTTTCACCATGGCGGCCAACCGCTCCACTTCCCCAGCCGGCACCGAGAAGTCCAGCTCGTCGTGCACCTGGATCATGAGCTGGGCCGCAAAGCCCTCGGACAAAAGCCGGCGCTGCACCTCGTTCATAGCCATCTTGATGATGTCGGCGGCGCTGCCCTGCATGGGGTGGTTCATGGCCGTGCGCTCGCCGAAGGCGCGCTGCTGGCCGTTGGAGCTCTTCAGTTCGGGAATGTGGCGCTTGCGGCCGAGCATGGTCTCGGCGAAACCGCGCTCCTTCGCCTCGGCGACGGTCTCGTCCAAGTAAGTGCGCACGCCGGGGTACGCCTCGAAGTAGCGGTCGATCATCTCGCGGGCCTCGGCCACGGGGATGTCCAGCGTCTGGGAGAGCCCAAAGGCCTGCTGGCCGTAGACGATGCCGAAGTTCACCGCTTTGGCGCGGCTGCGCAGCTCCGGCGTCACCGCCTCCACCGGCAGACCGAAGACGCGAGAGGCCGTGGAGGCGTGGAAATCCGCCCCGGAGTTGAATGCCGCCACCAAGTGCTCGTCGCCGGACAGATGCGCGAGCAGGCGCAGCTCGATCTGCGAGTAGTCCGCCGACAGGAACAGCTCGCCCGCCCGCAGCGGCACGAAGCAACTGCGGATCTGGCGGCCGAACTCGGTGCGCACGGGAATGTTCTGCAGGTTCGGGTCGGATGAGGACAGGCGCCCGGTCGTGGTGACCGTCTCGTTGAACTGGGTGTGCACGCGGCCGTCGGCGGCCCGCATGCGGGGCAGGGCGTCGATGTAGGTGTTCTTGATCTTCGAGAACTCGCGGTAGCGCAGGATGAGGTCGGGCAACGGATGGATGGCCGACAGCTCCGTGAGCACCTTGGCGTCGGTGGAGTACCCGCGCTGGTTCTTCTTCACCGGGGGCAGTTCCAGTACCTCGAAGAGGATGTGGGCCAGCTGCTTGGGGGAACTCAAGTTGAAGGGCTCCCCGGCCAGCTCGTAAATCTGGGCCGTGAGACCGTCCACCTCGGCCTGGGCCTCGCACCCCAGCGCCTCCAGACGCTCCACGTCGATGGCGGCGCCCACGCGCTCCATGACGGCGAGCACCCCCACGAGCGGCAAGTCGATGTCGGCATAGGCGTCCCAGCTGCCGTCCTTCTTCAGCGCCTCTTCCAAGAGCCCCTTCAGCAGTCGGGCCGCCGTGGCGCGGATGGCCGCGCGCTCGGCGTCGGTTTCGGCCTCGGGCAGCGTGGAGGCGGCCAGGACCTCCATGAGCGAGTCGTAGGTGTAGGCGGAAAGCGACGAGTTCAGCACGTAGCCCGCCACGGACAGGTCGAAGCCGTCGGCAGAGAGCACCTCCCCATCGCTCACGAGAGCCGGCTCGGCGGTGTCGGCCGGGTACACCCGGTGCAGCTCGGCCTTTACGTCCAGGGCCACGAAGGAGCCCTCGCGCACCACCTGGGCAAGCAGCGCCAGCGCCGCGTCGCCGACAGCGATCACCGTCGCCTTATCGGTGGCAAACGCGCCACAGGCCCCCTCGTCGAACAGCGACACCTGCTCGGGATCGACGAAGGCGACGCCGATGGTCTCCCCGGCCGCCACGGCCCGGGCGACTTCCGCCGCACCCGCATCCCCTTCGAGCATCGGGGCCACTTCCAGCTTCGCCTCCCGCGAGGGCGGCTCGGCGTCGATCATGGCCAGCACTCGGGCCAGAGGACTCGCCAGCTGGTACTTGCCGAAGGTCTCCTCCACGTCCGCCGCATCGAAGGCGGGGAAGCTCACCGACTCCAGATCGAGGGGGAAGTCCAGATCGGTCACGATGGTCGCGATCTCGCGGGACAGAAACGCCGTCTCGCGGTTGTTCTCGATGTTCTCCTTCTGCTTGCCCTTGAGCTCCCCCACATGCTCGTAGATGCCCTCCATGGAACCGTAGGTCTGCAAAAGCTTCGTGGCGGTCTTCGGCCCGATGCCGGGCACGCCGGGGATGTTGTCGGAACTGTCGCCCATAAGGCCCAGATAGTCGATGAATTGCGCCGGTGTCACGCCGTAGCGCTCCTCCACCTCGGCCGGCCCGTTGATGGTCACGTCCGTGATGCCCTTCTTCGTGGTCACGATGCGCGTCAGCTCGCTCGCCAGCTGGTAGGCGTCCTTGTCGCCGGTGACGAGCAGGGTCTCGTATCCCAGCGCCTCGTCGCGGGCGGCAATGGTGCCCAGAATGTCGTCGCCCTCCCAGCCGGGCACCTTCACCACGGGGATGGCCATGGACTCGAGCAGCTCCTGAATGACGGGAAACTGCACGTGCAGCTCCTCGTCCATGGGCGGCCGCTGCGCCTTGTACTGGGCCATGGCCTCGATGCGGTGCACCGGCTTGCCGGCGTCGAAGGCGCACACCACCGCGTCCGGCGAGGCCATCTCGATGAACTTGCAGAGCATGGTGAGGAAGCCGAAGACGGCGTTGGTAGGGGTGCCGTCCTTGGCGGTCATGGGCGTCTGCACCGCATGGTAGGCGCGATGCATGAGCGAGTTTCCGTCGATAACGGCGATCTTTTTTGACATTTCGAGCCTTTCGGGTCTTAGGCGTTCCACAAATAGCCGACGCCGCGCACCGTTTCCAGGCGCTGAGCGAGCTCCGGGCCGAGCTTGGCGCGAACGCGGCGCACGTGGACGTCCACGGTGCGGCTGCCGCCGTAGTAGTCGAAGCCCCACACGCGGCGCAGCAGCGCGTCTCGGGAGTAGGTGCGGCCCGGATGGGTGACGAGGAAGGCGAGCAGGGCGTATTCCAAATAGGTGAGGTCCACCGGCTCCCCGCCGACCTTCACCTGGTAGGTGGCAAGGTTCACCGTCATGTTGTCCACGGTGATGTAGTCGGCCGAACTGCCCTCGTTGCCGGGCCACAGCAGCTGACGGATGCGGGTGGCGCACTCGGCGGCGCTCGCCCCGTGCACGACGAAGTCGGCCTTGCAGGACACCGGCAGACGGAACTGGGCCAGCTGGTCCTCGTTCACAATGACGAGCATGGCAGTGGCGCCTTCCTCGGCAAGCGCCGCCTCTACCGAGGCCACCGTGCCCAGAGCGTCGCCCCGGGCCTCGTAGATGACCAGATCGTGGCTCGGGTGCGCCGCGAGCAGCTTCTTGAACTGCACCGATGAGCCCGCAGCCACGTCTACGTCCAGCTTCGAGAGCACCTGCTGGAACTTGTGGGCGTTATCGAGGCTGTCCGCGATGAAGATTACCGTTTTGCGCTGCATGCTACAACACCGCCAAATTGCGCTCGAGCTCCCACGCGGTCACGATGCCCTGGTAGGCCTCCCATTCCTCGCGCTTGGTGCGCACGAGGTAATCGTGGATGTGCTCGCCCAAGGTCTCGCGCATAAGGCGGCTTTCCGCGAAGCGCTCCACGGCCTCGCCGAGGGATTCCGGCAAGGTCTCGATGCCCCGCGCCCGATGCTCGTAGCGCGTGCAGCCGATGGGCGCGGCCTCGTCGGCGGGGGGCATGAGCTCAAGCCCCTCCTCGATGCCCGCCAGCCCCGCGGCCAGCATGACGGCGAAGGCCAGATAGGGGTTCGCCGCCGGGTCGGGGCTGCGCAGCTCCACCCGACAGGCCGACTCGCTGTTCGGGCGATAGCCTGGGATGCGCACCAAGGTCGAGCGGTTGCGCGCGCCCCAGCTGATGCAGGTGGGTGCCTCACCTCCCGGCTGCAGGCGCTTGTAGGAGTTCACGTACTGGTTCGTGACCAGGGTGTACTCGGGCGCGTACTTCAGAAGGCCGGCGATATAGCTCTTCGCCGTGGCCGACAGGTTGTAGCCCGACGGATCGTCCGGGTCGAAGAACACGTTGTTGCCCGAGCGGTCCATGAGGCTCTGGTGCACATGCATGCCGTTGCCGGGCGCGTCCGCCATGGGCTTGGGCATGAAGGAGGCGTACACCCCGTGCTTCATGGCGATTTCCTTCACCACCTGCTTGTAGGTCATGACAGCATCGGCCATGGAGAGCGCATCGGCGTAGCGCAAGTCGATCTCGTGCTGGGAGGGACCCTTCTCATGGTGGGAGTACTCCACGGGAATGCCCATCTTCTCCAGGGTGAGCACCGTGTCGCGGCGCAAGTCGGAGGCGGAATCGAGCGACGTCAGATCGAAATAGCTGCCGTGGTCGAGCACCTGGGTGCCCTCGGCGTCCTTGAAGTAGAAGTACTCCAGCTCGGGCCCCACGATGAACGAGTAGCCGGCCTCGGCGGCCCGACGCACTACGCGCTCCAGCACATGGCGCGAATCTCCCGCGTAGGGTTCCCCTTCCGGCGTGCGGATGTCGCAGATCATGCGGGCCACGGCGTTGGCCTGGGGGCGCCAGGGCAGGATCTCGAAGGTGGAGGGGTCGGGAAAGGCCAGCATATCCGACTCCTGCGCCGCCGAGAACCCCTCGATGCAGCTGGCGTCGAAGCCCATGCCCTCCTCGAAGGCGCTCTCCAGCTCGCCGGGCACCACCGCGAAGGACTTCATGTTGCCCAAAACGTCGGTGAACCAGAACCGAACGAAATGCACATCCCTGCTCTCCACCGTTTTCAGGACGAAGTCCTGCTCCGGATTCGCAACCATCTCTACTCCCATCGGTCGCGTTACATTCAACCTTCAGCATTATAAAACCGCGCCCGCTCCCCCATGCGGGAATTCACAGGACGGTAAAAGAAAAGACCCGCCGCACACAGGGGGTGCAAGCGGGTCTTGCGTTCACCGAATGCGATGACGGGCTACTCGGCGGCCTCCACGGCCTCGGTCACCTCGGCGTCGGTCAGCTCCACGCCGGGAGCCTCCTCGGCGGTGCCGGCGGCAGCGGCGTCCTCCATGTTCTGGACCTCTTCCATGGCCTCGGCGCGGGCGGCCTCCTCGGCGGCCTTGGCGGCATAGGCGGCGGCACGCTCGGCCTTAGCGGCGGCCTTGGCCTCGCGCTCGGCCTTCTTGGCGGCCTCGCGCTCGGCGATCTGAGCGGCGCGCTCGGCCTTCTTGGCGGCCTCGCGCTCGGCCACGACGTCCTTAGCGGCGCCGAAGCGGTCGGCGAAGCGCTGGACGCGTCCACCGGTGTCGATGAGCTTCTGGGTGCCGGTGTAGAACGGATGACAGGCGTTGCAGATGTCGATCTTCAGCTCGGGCTTGGTGGAGCGGGTGGTGAAGGTGTTGCCGCAGCTGCACTTCACGACGCAGTCCACGTACTCCGGATGAATACCTTGCTTCATTGGGTTCTCCTAACTTCCTTGGTTTCCGACCAAGGGGCCGAATGCGGCTTGGTTTCCGACCAAGCCCTGAGACAAGCTTGTCTATATTAGCATCGTTTTCCCCGAATGCAAGAAAAAAGACCCGCGCAACACGGGTCTTTCTCATTTCGCTCCGCGAGCGGGCGTTTAGATCTCGGTCACCCACAGGCCGTGGAGGTTGCAGTGCTCGTAGACCTTGAGCGGCGTCTCGCCCTCGGCGATGACGAACTCGGCGTGGGGCGCCTCGCCCGGGGCGAGCGGGTGAATCTGGTAGCCCTTGTCGGTCACCAGGCAGATGAACTGGATCCAGTGCTCCTCCAGCATGGGATGATCCACCGAGCCGACGTTCACGACGACCTTGTTGCCCTCGACCTCGACGGCGGGCACGTGCTTCTCCAGGGCGGCGTCCTGGGAGCCGGCGACCAGCTCAACCATCTTCTCGCCGCAGCACACCAGCGGCACACCCGCGTCGAAGACCTTAACGGCAATGTTGCTGCAATGCATGCACTTGTAGAATTTCACGTCCATGTTCTACCTCATATCTCTTGTAGCTGCTCGTTACAAAGAGCCGCAGACGCGCTGTCCGCAGCCTTGAAATATTGTACTGGAAGGAGTGCCACCCCGATTTCCGCAACGCCGGGTGACACCACGTCGTTACAAGAAAACCCGATGGAGCGCCTAAGCCGCATCGCCAGGGACAGACGGCGGCTGAATCTCCTGCGGTCCGGCCTGGGGATGCCGCGTCCTCGCCGCATAGATGAGCAACGCGATACCGGCCACGATGAGCGGTGCCGAGAGCACTTGGCCCATGGTGAGCCAACCGCCCCACAGGTATCCCAGTTGCACGTCGGGCTCGCGCACGAACTCGATGAGGAAGCGGAAGATGCCGTAGAGCACCAGAAATGCGCCGAGGAAGGTGCCCTGGGGCCTCGGTGGCCGCTTGCGCGAGAGCGCGAACAGGACGCAGAAGATGACGATCCCCTCCAGCACCGCCTCGTAGAGCTGGCTGGGATGCCGCGGCATCATGCCGGCCGCGCCGCCGAACACCACGCCGAGCGGCCCGTCGGTGGGCGCGCCCCACAGCTCGCCGTTCACGAAGTTGGCGCAGCGGCCGAAGAACAGGCCAATCGGCGCCGCAATGGATCCCAAGTCGGCCAACGTGAGAAACGGGATGCGCGTCATACGGGCAGCTACGGCGCCGCCGATAAGCAGCCCCACGAGACCGCCATGGAAGCTCATGCCCCCCTGGTTGAACGCGAGTATCTCCAGCGGATGGGACAGGTAGTAGCCGTCGCCGTAGAACAGCACGTATCCGATGCGCGCACCCAGCACCACGCCGACGATGGCGCAGACCATGAGCGTAAGCAGGTTGTCCTCGCTCATGCCGAGCTTCCAGCGCTTCGCCACGAAGTAGATGATGGCGGCGGCGCAGACGAACCCGAGCACGTAGGCCAGGCCGTACCAGCGCACCACCAGAGGCCCCAGCGAGAAGGCGATGGGGTCGAGCCCCTGATAAATGTCGTTCAGCATTACGATGTTCCCTCATGGGCGCCCATACCAGCACCCAGCTCGATAGCGGCAAATACAACTTCCTCCCGCAACTCGGGCGGAATGGTCAGAAGCGCCGAGATGCGGGCGGCGCAATGGGGGCAGGTCAGCGTGAACAGCGCCAGGTCGGAGCGCAGGGCCATGAGCGACTCGTAGGATCGCACATCGACGTCATCGGCCCCGCAGGCCGGACAGGTCACCTTCGCTTTCACCGCTCTCACCGCCTTCGCTCGCGCTTGAACCTTTACCGAACCGCATTGTAGCAGAGCCCCTCGACAATCACGCAAAAGCAAGCCCTCTCACCCAACTGCCTTCTCGGTCTTTGCAAAAAGTCGAGAGAAAATGGTCACAAAATCGAGTTCTGGGTTCGGCTGAACCCTAAAGAAGGCCTTACATCGACGAGATTCGCCCTTGATTTGCGAGAAATTAATTCAATACATTAATTTCTCCTCTTCCAAATTCCCGTTTAGAACCCAAAAGTCGATTTTGTGACCATTTTTCTCGAAACCTATGTCGAAACCTAAAGAAGGAAGCGGTTGCGGCCGCTGAACTTGTCGCGCGTGCGGGTCTCCGGATCGATATCCGGCCCGTTCACAAGGAAATGCTCGCAGAAGCGGCACACCTGCTTGACCGCCGCGTCGTAATCGCGATTCGGGTTTAGAAGCACCCCGAAGTCCTCGCACACCACATGGGTCGGTCGATGGCACGCCGCGTAATGGCAGTCTGCCGGGCACGGCTCCCCCGGCACGTTGTGCGGACAGCGCCCCTGCATCTCGTCATCGCACCCGCGACGGCTCCAGCACCCTTCCATACACCAGCCTCTCATCTCTACGAACAAACGCTTAATTGGCAAAGTCAGCGAGAGGCTCTGACGCGTTTCAGATTCGCCCGCCTTTGCACCAAGTTGGCTTCGGCCAACGCCGCGTGCAAAACAAGGGTGAATATGAAATGCGTCAGAGCCTCGCAGCGTCGAGTGGTCCGTGTGGCCGTCAGGCCGCACGGAACAGATTACATCGCCGGCACCACGGAGGTAACGCCGGGCACGCGCTCCTTCAGGATGCGCTCGACGCCATTGGCGAGCGTCATCTGGGACATGGGGCAGCCCTTGCAGGCACCCTGCAGCTCCACCGTGACGACGCCGTCGTCGGACACGTCCACCAGCTGCACGTCGCCGCCGTCGGCCTGCAGGCTCGGGCGGATCAGCTCCAGCACCGCGGCCACATCGGACTTCTCAACCATGAGTCACTCCTATCGTGAGAGGTTTCCTATATCGGCCAGCATCATAACACAGAGGGCGCCTAGCCGATCCAGTCGGTGCCGATGATCACCAAAACGTTGGTGTCGAAGGCATAGAAGTCACCGCCGTTCACCACCCGTCCCGCAGACAGGTCGCTCACGATGGCCTTGGCGGCGATTTCGAAGGCCTCGTCCTTGTAGATGACGAGCGTCTCGGGGTACACCGTGCCGTCGTCCACGTTGCCGACGGATTTCACGTCGTAGCCCGCCGAGGTCAGAAGCTCGCCGCAGCGGGCCGCCGCTCCCTGAATGCCGCTGCCGTTGCGCACCTCCACGGTGACGAGGCTGCGATCGACATTGGCAAGGTTGCCCTCGAAGCTCTCTGGCGAGTTGCCCGCATTCACCGCCTCCATCATCGCGGCGAGATCCTCGTCGGACACCTCGTAGGTCTCCTCGCCCTCGTCGGAAGTCGTAAGGCGCCCGGGAACCACGGCAGCATACACCGTCGCTTCCGTGAGGGGGCTGAGAGCATCGCCCAAGGAAATGAGCTGGCCGCTCGTCCAGTCCGTGGAGACGAAGGGCGCGCCGTCGGCTATCACGCTCGGGAAGGAAAGGCCCTCGCCCGAGGTGGCGCGCTCGGCCAGGTTCACCGTGAACAGGGCCCGCATCTTCGCCTGCGTTCCCATTGCATCGCTGTAGTTGGCCGCCCTCAGAAGCGTAAGCGCCTGGGCGCCGTCGAGCGTCTGGGCTCCGGCGGCCAGCACATGGATACCGGCCCGGGGGTCGTCCACCTCCTCGGACAGCTCCACGGGCACGCCCCCCACCAGATCGACCAGGGAGGCGAGGCCCTCGGCATCGGTGGACGCGAAGTGGGCGAACTGAACCCCGAGCAGCGACCCGGCGGCCCGGAGAAGCTCTGCGTCGCCGCCCACCGACGCGGCGTCGCGCAGGGCGTGGCGCTCGCCGTCGGAAAGCTCCACGGACACCGAGGGCGGCAGCGAGATGAACGTAAGCGTGCGGGCGCCCTCGTCGATGCGCACGGCGAGGTAGGCCTCGTCAGACGCGGAGGGAGCCGCCGTGTTCTTGGCGAGATCGGCGGCGAGCAGCGCGTAATAGGGCGCGCCCTCCTCGGGAGCCGCCAGCGCCTCTTTGGCGTTCGAGTCGCCCAAGGACAGCTGAGAATCGGACCAGGCGAAGAACGCCGCCGTGCCCGCCACAACGGCCACCACTACTACGAGCAGGGCAACCGCCCC
Source organism: Adlercreutzia sp. DFI.6.23 (assembly GCF_024462535.1). NCBI lineage: Bacteria > Bacillati > Actinomycetota > Coriobacteriia > Eggerthellales > Eggerthellaceae > Adlercreutzia > Adlercreutzia sp. DFI.6.23. The sequence continues at coordinate 94,467 of NZ_JANGBP010000010.1, read as the reverse complement.
GAAGAAGATCATCTTGCGGCGGCGCCCCTTGGCCTGAATCTCCTCGGCGTAGCTGCGCCGGGCGCGGCGCCGAGCGTAATCGGAGTCGCTCTCGCCGCTCGTGGCGCCCACGTCCACCTGGTCCACCATGCCGCGGTCGGCTCGGCGGCTGCGGCGTCCGTCGGAGAAGTCGACGCGGGCCGGACGGTCGGCGCCGGCAGCGTGCCGCCCCCGAGCGGAGGAGCCGCGCTCCACATGGGAGCCAATCATGGAATCGTTCACGCGTCGGGAGACGCGACGGGTCTGGGAGGCCGAAGGGGCCTTTTTGCCATGCAGTGCCATGGACGCCCCTAGCGGAGAGAATCCGCGGACACGCGACGGATGTCGGCGCCGAGGGAGGCCAGCTTGCCCACGTAGTCCTCATAGCCGCGGTCGATGTGCTCGAGGTGATGCACACTCGTCTCGCCGTCGGCCACGATACCCGCGAGCACGAGGGCCGCGCCCGCCCGCAGATCGGTGGAGGACACGGGCGCCCCCTCCAAATGATCGACGCCGCGCACGATGGCGTGGTGGTCGTCCAACGTCACGTCGGCCCCCATGCGCATGAGCTCGGCGGCGAACATGAAGCGGTTCTCGAAGACGTTCTCCGTGATGACCGACACGTCATCGGCCAGGGCCGCCAGCAGCATGAACTGAGCTTGGAGATCGGTGGGAAACCCGGGGTGCGGCAGCGTCTGGATGTCCACGGAGGACAGGGGCTCCTCGCGGCGCACGGTGATCCAGTCGTCGCCCGTTTCGACATCGCAGCCCATGGCGCGCAACTTCATAATGGCCATGCGCAAAAAGGCGGGGTCGATGCCGTGCACGGTGAGGGGGCCTCCGGTAAGCGCGCCGCCGACGAGAAAGGTGCCCGCCTCGATGCGGTCGCCCACCGTCGTGTGCTCGCAGGGATGGAGCGTCGAGAGCGGCACGCCCTCGATCTCGATGAGCGAGGTGCCGGCGCCGGACACGCGCGCGCCCATGGCGTTGAGCATGTTCACCAGATCCTCGATCTCGGGCTCGCAGGCGGCGTTCTCGATGGCCGTGTGGCCCTCGGCGGTCACGGCGGCCATGAGCATGTTCTCCGTGGCACCCACCGAGGGGAACTCGAGGTACACGTGGGTGCCGCGCAGGCCGTTCGGCGTCGTGGCGGCCAGAACGCCGTGATCCACGTCGAACGCAACGCCCAGGGCCTCCAAGCCCACCAGGTGCATGTCGATCTTGCGGGCGCCGATCTGGCAGCCGCCGGGCATGGCCACCCGCGCCTCGCCGAAGCGCCCGATGAGCGGCCCCAGCACCGAGATGGAGGCGCGCATCTTCGAGACGAGCTCGTAGGGCGTCTCGCAGCTGTCGACGTCGGCAGTGTTTATGCGCAGGGTATGCCCCTCGCGCACCACGGTGGCGCCCAGGCGCGCGAGCACCTCGCTCATAAGTTCGATATCGGAAATGAGTGGCACGTTGTGCAGGATCGTCTCCCCCTGCCCCAGAATGGACGCGGCCATGAGCTTCAAGGCCGAGTTCTTGGCGCCGGAGACGCGCACGTCGCCTTTGAGGGTATGATTTCCCCGAACGATGATGACTTCCTGGTTCATTTCTAGTCCTTTTGCCGGGACGCCCGAGCGCCCCGCGTCATGCAACTATTCACAAGTGTCCCTATTATAGAAAAAAGCCCGCGCACCCGCGCGGGCTTTCCTCCTTTTGGAAATAAATCCATCCCGTTGCGGCTACTCGCCCAGGGCGAAGCGCACGAAACCGGTGATGGCGATTTTTCCGCCCAACTCCTTGGCGCACTCATCGGCGTACTGGGCCACCGTGAGGTCGGGGTTCTTCACGAAGTCCTGCTCGGCGAGGCAGTTCTCCTTGTAGAACTTGTCCATGCGGCCGAGAGCGATCTTCTCCTGGATGGCCTCGGGCTTGCCGGACTCGGCGGCCTGGGCCTTGTAGATCTCCATCTCGTGGGCGGCCACGTCGGCGGGCACGTCCTCGCGGGTGGCGGACACCGGGTTCAGAGCGGCCACCTGCATGGCGATGTCGCGGCCACACTTCTGGAAGGCGTCGGAGGCCGGATCGATGCCCTCGACGTTGAAGGTCACCAGAACGCCGATCTTGCCGCCGCCGTGGATGTAGGCGGACACAGCTTGGGCGTCCACCACGGCCACGCGGGCCAGCTGCGTGTTCTCGCCCATTACATGGATGCAGTCGGTGACGATCTCCTCGACGGTCTCGCCGTCGATGACGGCGGCCTTCAGCGCGTCCACATCGGCCGGCTTCGCGGCAAGCGCCGCCTTGGCGATCTTCTCGGCGTAGGCCTTGAACTTCTCGTTCATGCCCACGAAGTCAGTCTCGCAGTTCAGCTCGACCACGGCGCCGGTGGTGCACGCATCGTTCACGATGGCCATGACGGTGCCCTCGTTGGTGGCGCGCCCGGCCTTCTTGGCGACGGCGGCGAGCCCGCGGGTGCGCAGCACGTCGACGGCCTTCTCCATCTCGCCCTCGGCCTCGGCCAGGGCCTTCTTGCACTCCATCATGCCCGCGCCGGTCATCTCGCGGAGCTCTTTCACCATGGAAGCGGTGATGTTAGCCATGAATTCCTCCTTTGGGGAAAACGGTGGTTCTTACTCGGTCGGGTTACTCGGAAACCGCGTCGGCGACCACGTCGGCAGCGACCTCGGCGCCCGCGCCCTCGGCCACGTCGGCAGCGGCCTCGACGGCCACTTCGGCCACGGCGTCGGCGGCAGCGGCCTCGCCGGCCATCTCGGCGGCGGTCACGTCAGCGCCGGTGCCGGCGATGACGGCATCGGCCATGAAGTCGGCCAGAAGGCGCACGGAGCGGATGGCGTCGTCGTTGGCCGGAATGCCGTAATCCACGTCGTCCGGGTCGCAGTTGGTGTCCAGCGTGCCCACGACGGGGATCTCCAGACGATGGGCCTCGTGCAGGGCGATGCCCTCGCGGTTGGTGTCGATCACGAAGATGGCGTCGGGCACCTTCTTCATGTTGCGGATGCCGTTGAGGTTGGTCTGCAGCTTCGCGAGCTCCTTGTGCAGCAGGATCTGCTCCTTCTTGGGAAGCAGCGCCATGCGGCCGTCGGCGTCCATGGCCTCCAGCTCCTCCATGCGCTTCACGCGGGTGCGGATGGTGGCGAAGTTGGTGAGCATGCCGCCGAGCCAGCGGGCGTTCACGTAGGGCATGCCGCAGCGGTTGGCGGCGTCGGCGACGGCCTCCTGGGCCTGCTTCTTGGTGCCCACGAACAGCACGGTACCGCCCTTGCGGGTGAGGTTGCTCACGAAGGTGTAGGCGGCGTCGAGCCCGTAGAGGGTCTGCTTCAGGTCGATGATGTAGATGTCGCCGCGGCTGCCGAAGATGTACGGCTTCATCTTGGGGTTCCAGCGGCGGGTCTGATGCCCGAAGTGCGCGCCGGCGTCGAGCAGCGTAGTAATGCTGACTTTCGTCATGATCACTCCATTCGTTAGTCCTCTGCCCGAGGTCATCCCAGCTCAACCGCAGCCTTTTCCGGTGGCCACTCGCGGTGCCGGTCGCCCGAGCATGTGTGATAATTGCCGCTGCCCATCGCACGCCTGCGAAGACAGCCTGTCTAAAATAGCACAATCCCCCGCAAAAGCAAGGGATTGCGCAAAGAAAGTACGACAAGGCAGACAAGCGCCGGAGGAGGCGTCCCCGCGCAGCAAGAAGGCCCTCGACAATCGTAGCCATCTCATTCCCCTTCCGCTACAAAGCTCCCAGCCCGCGCTATCTCGTCCGCACCACTCAACGAACAGCATCGCGGCCGCAACCTCCGACCGACAGCCTCCGCCACGCAGCCGCGCAACCGCGACTTCCGGTTCGATGCATCGGATCCGCCATGCTGGGCACTCGCAGCCCCATTTGCGCGCTCTCGCTCATCCCTTACGGACCATCGCTTTCGCGGACAGGACATCCGAAGGAGCAAAAAGAGCCCGCCAGAAGCGGGCTCTCGGAACGATCGGTCCGGCACGTTAGCCTTACTTGTACTGCGACTCGTGCTTGCGGAAAAAATCGAAGCGCGGAGGGAGCTCGTGGATGCGGTGGGCGCCGGCATCGATCTCGATGGCCGGGCACAACTCGTCGTTGGAATCGAAGTCGTAGTTCCAGCTGAAGAAGTCACCGAAGTCGAAGCTCAGGTAGTCGCAGATCTTCTCGCAGCCCACGGGCACGACGGGATGCATGAGCAGGCAGGCCACGCGCAGCAGGTAGAACGAGTCCACAAGCACCTGGCGGCGCGCATCCGCGTCCTCGGACGCCTCGGCGGCCTTGATGCCGTCGGCCCACCACTTGTTCGACCAGCGGATGAACTCGTCGCACACCGACATCACCCGGTGCAGCTCCACCTTGTGCATGCGCTCCTCGTAGTCGAGCAGCGCCTCGAAGGCGCGACGACGCACCTCGGGCGTCACGGCGCCCAAAGGCATGCAGCCGTCGAAGTTCTTCTGCGCCTCGTAGAAGCAGCTGCGGGCGAGGCGGTTGAACACATTGGTGAGCAGCGCCCCCTCCTTGAGCACCGGGTCGGCGTAGCGCGGATCGTCGCGCTTGGCCGGGTCCGGGTCGAAGGGCTTCGGGGAAAAGCCGACGGACTTCTGGTCGAGCCCGAGCGCCAGGAAGTGGGCGCGCAGCTGCTCGGGCGTGTAGTGCTCCAGCAGCTCTTCGCCCGTGGGCGGCTTCACCGCGCCCGACGAGGAGGCCTTCTTTTTCCCGAAGAGCATATGGTGGTTCGCCACGAGCGTGGTCTGGCGCATCTGGGAGTCGGGGCCCTCGGCGAACAGGCCGCCGGGGCGCAGAGCCTCCCACAGCGCCGGCTGGGCCACGCCGTAAAAGTACAGGTTGTCCTGGCCGATGAACTGGTAGACCCGAGCGTCGTCGGAGCACCAGAAGTCGCGCCAGCTCGTGCGCGGCATCCCCTGCTCGTCGTTGATCGTAATGGTGAACGAGATGGGCGCCCACAGCGATTCGGGCCAGCACCACACCGTGAGCCCCTCCACGCCGTCGATGACGGGAGCGCGCACGCCCCATTCTATGTTGCCGGTGATGCGGAAGGGCACGAGCGTCTTCGAGGTACGGAAGCGCAGGCCGGCCGCGGCCAGCGCGTCGCGGGCCCGATCGCGCTCGCCGATGGAGGCGAACTCTATCTCGAAGGATTGCTTGTTGCCCTCGGCGGGACGGAACTCGTGGGGCGGCAGCTCGGCGGCCATGGCCTCGTACTCTTCCAAGTGCTCGTTCTTCACGAAGATCACGGGCGGCGCCAGAAACTCGGCGATGGCCTTGGTCACTACCGGGCGCACCTCGTCGTCGGCCTCAAGCTCGCGCACGTAGCCCTTCAGGAAGTCCTCGAACCCGGGCAGATCGAAGTACCAGTTCTCCACGGGCCGCATCTCGGGGACGGTGCCCGTGAGCGTGGATACCGGAGCGATGAGGTCCACTGGCGCGTACTGGTGCCCCAGATCGCACTCGTCGGCGTAGGCGTGCTCCGACTTGCAGCCCTGCACGGGGCAGTGGCCCTGCACCTGGCGGCCGTTCAGGAAGGTGCCGGCCTTAGCGTCGTAGAACTGCAGGGTGGAATCCAGCTTCAAGTGGCCGCTCTCGTGCAGGCGCTCGATGAACTGGTCGGAGATCATCTGGTGCACGTCGCCCGCGTGCCCGATGCCGCTTCCCTCGTAGATGTCCAGGCTCACCTGGAAGGCCTCGAGGGTCGCCTTCTGGCGCTCATGGTTGGCGAGCACGTAGTCGGCGATGGTGCCCGAGAACTCGCCGGCCTCCACCAATTTGCGGTAGCCCTCGTTGATGGGGCTGCCGAAGCAGTCGGTACCGGAGACGAAACGGACGTTCTCGGCGCCGATGCGGTCGCGCAGAAAGCGCGCGAAGGCGTCGGCGGGCACGAACACGCCGCCGATGTGGCCGAAGTGCAAGGGCTTGTTCCCATAGGGCATGCCCGCCGTCACCACGGCGCGGGCGGGCCACTCGACCCGCTCTCTGCTATTCAAGTCCGACACGGTTCTCCAACTCCTTCAGTGTCCCGGAAACATCCAGCGAATCTTCGGTGCCCATGATATCCAGAAGGCGCGACAAATCGCTCGTGGACGACTGCAGATACACGGTATCAGCATCGGCGATACCGGCCAGCTCGCAGGCCTTCGCCACGGCGGCCTCTTGGGTGCCCAACTCGTCGGCCAGCCCGTTTTCCACGGCGTCCATGCCGGTGAACGTAAGGCCCGTGGCCAGCGCGCGCACGTCTTCCACCGGCATGTCGCGGCCCTCGGCGACGAAGTTGATGAACACCTCGTTGATCTGATCCACCTGATCCTGGTACCAGGCGCGCTCCTCCTCGGTGAGCGGGCGGTTGCCGGCGCCGGAGTCCTTGGCGTCGGCCGAGGTGATGTTCTCGACGGATATACCCAGCTTCTCGTAGAGCCCCGACAGGTCGGTCACCGACATGATGACGCCGATGGAGCCGATGGAGGTCGTCTTGTCCGTGAAAATGTAGTCGGCCTGGGACGAGATCATGTAGGCGGCACTCGCGTTGATGGAGGCGCTCGAGACCACCACGGGCTTGGAGAAGTCGCGGATGTAGGTGCTCATCTCCTCGCCGGCCGTGGCCACGCCTCCGCCGGAGTTCACGCGCAGCACGACCGCCTTGATATGCGGGTTCTGCTCGGCGGCGTCCAACTGGCTTTTAAGCCCCTCGGGGCTTGAGGTGGTGCCGTCGTACTGGATGGTGCCGCTGATGTTGATGATGCCCACGGTGTCTCCGGTAACCGTGTCGGCCCAGGAGGGCGACTCGTAGGAGAAGGCCCCCATGGAACTGGTGAACACCGAGGTGCACGACCCGATGGTGGCCACCCCCAAGATGAGCACCGTCAGCACGGCGGCCAGACCGACGATCCAACCGCGCCGTTTGGGCTGCTGGGCCGGGACGGCCCCAGCCGCGGTGCCGTAGGGAGCCTGGGCCGGCGCCGCGTAGGCGGCAGCCGGCTGCGACTGGGGCTGCGCGGCGTAAGCGGCTTGGGACTGGGCGGCATAGGCGGCAGTCGGGCGCGGCTGGGCAGCGGCGTAGCCGTAGGGATTTGCCTGCGCCTGCGGCTGCGGAGCCACCTGATAGGGAGGCTGGGGAGCGGCCTGCTGCGATGGGGCGCCCTGCCCCTGCCCCGCCGATGTGCCGCCCGAGGACGGGGTGCCCTCCTGCGGTGCGCCCCAGGCGGCGTTCTGCCATTGGTTTTGATCGCTCATGATGCCTCTTTCGTCGGGCCGGATTCGTCGGGCTTACAGTTCCATGCCATCGTCCGCACGACCCTGCTGAGCCTGCATCTTCTTCGCCATGCGCAGCAGGAACTCCTGGTTGGAATTGGTCTGCTTCAGCGACTTGATGAGCATGTCCATGGCGCGCTCGGTGGAGTTCGTGTTGGCCAGAATGCGGCGCACGCCCCAGATGAGCGGGGCCTCCTGCGGATCCATGAGCAGCTCCTCCTTGCGCGTGCCCGAGGAGATGGGGTCGATGGCCGGGAAGATGCGGCGATCGGCCAGGTAGCGGTCGAGCTTCAGCTCCATGTTGCCGGTGCCCTTGAACTCCTCGAAGATCACCTCGTCCATCTTCGACCCGGTCTCGATGAGGGCCGAGGCGAGGATGGTGAGCGAGCCGCCGTTCTCGATGTTGCGAGCGGCGCCGAGGAAGCGCTTGGGCGGATAAAGGGCCGTGGAATCGACGCCGCCGGAGAGAATGCGGCCGCTCGCGGGCTGCGCCAAGTTGTAGGCGCGGGCCAAGCGCGTGATGGAATCCAGCAGGATAACGACGTCCTTCCCTTGCTCGACCAGGCGCTTGGCGCGCTCGATGACGAGCTCGGCCACCTGGATGTGGTTCTCGGAGGGCATGTCGAAGGTGGAGGAGACCACCTCCCCGCGGATGGAGCGCTCCATGTCGGTCGCCTCTTCGGGACGCTCGTCGATGCCCAGGTACATGAGGTGCACGTCCGGGTTGTTCGCTGTGATGGCGGCGGCGATGTCCTTGAGCACGGTGGTCTTGCCGGCCTTGGGCGGCGAGACGATGAGGCCGCGCTGGCCCTTGCCGATGGGGGCCGTCAGATCGATGACGCGGGCCGTGGTGGTGTTCTTGCCGTGCTCCATGAGCAGGCGCTCGTCGGGGAACACCGGGGTCAGGTCGGCGAACTTCGGGCGCAGGGCCATGATCTCGGGGGCCATGCCGTTGACGGCCGACACCTTCTGCAGGGCCGCGAACTTGTCGTTGGGGCGCGCCGGGCGCGTCGTGCCCGTGACCATGTCGCCCTTGAGCAGGCCGTTCTTGCGGATGGTGGCGAGCCCCACGTAGATGTCGTTCTCGCCGGGCAGGTAGCCGGAGGTGCGCAAAAAGCCGTAGCCGTCGCCCATGATGTCCAGCACGCCGGTGACCTCGGCGAAGCCCTCGGCCTTGCAGACGGCCTCGTAGATGGCGTCCACCAGCTCGGCCTTCTTCAGGCCCGCGGCATCCACCCCGGCCTCGGCGGCGCGAGCGCGCAGGTCGGCCACCTTGAGCTCTGTCAGCTCCTCCTTGGAGACGGAGGGCTGAGGCTCTCGGTTGCGATTCTCGTGGCGGTTCTTCTTGTTCTTCTTGCCGCCCTGGCTATTCTGGGCGCTCTGCTTGTTCTGGCCGTTCTGCTTGCCCTGGCCCTGGCCGTTCTGAGTGTTCTGGCCGTTCTGGTTCTGGCGGCGCTCCTCGCGGTCGCGGCGGCGGATCACCGTCGTGGTGGTGCGCTCGCGGCGAGGAGCCTCCTTGGACTCGGGGGCATCGGCGGGCGCGGGCGCCTCGGACGTGCCGGTGCCCGCTGCGGACGCCTCGGCGCCCTCGGGCTCCTTGGCCTGCGGGGCCTTCTCCTCCGCGCCGGCCGTCGGCTCGGATGCCGCCTTACGGGCGCGGGCGCGGCGCGGCTTGGGAGCCTCTTCGGAAGTCTCGGAAGTCGTAGATGCTGCGTGGGTCGCGGCACCCGTCCCCTCCTCCGCCGCCGGCTCGGGCGTCTTGCGGGCGCGGGTGCGGCGCGGCTTCGGCGCCTCCTCGGCCGTCGGCGCCTCGGTGGCTGCGGGAGATGCGGCCTCGTCGGCGGGCTTGGCCGCAGCACGGCGGCGCGTCGTCTTCTTGGCCGGAGCGGCTGACGCCTCGGCGCCTTCGGCAGCCGGTGCCGGTGCCGGCGCCGGGGCCTCTTCCGCCTTCTTGCGGGGACGGCCGCGCTTCGGCTTCTCGAGGGTCGCCTCCGGGGCGGCCGCTTCCGTCGTCATCGTCTCTTGGGTATCGCTCATGCGTTCTGCACTTTCTCCCAGTCCTTGAGGAACGACTCAAGGCCGCGGTCGGTCAGCGGATGCTGCACGCATTTCTTCAGAATGCCGAAGGGAACCGTGGCGATGTCGGCCCCCATGAGAGCGGCCTGGGTCACATGGTTGGCGCTGCGGATGGAGGCGGCGATGATCTCGATCTGCTCGCCGTTCACGGTGTCCTCGGAGAAGTCGTAGTTGCCGATGGCGCGCACGACGTCGTCCAGCTGCGCCAGGCCGTCCTCGGAGATGTCGTCGAAGCGGCCCACGAACGGCGAGATGTAGCGGGCGCCGGCGCGAGCGGCCAAAATGGCCTGGGGCACCGTGAAGCACAAGGTCATGTTCACCGGGATGCCCTCGTCGGCCAACGCGCGCGTGGCGGCCAGGCCCTCCACCATGGTGGGGATCTTCACGACGACGTTCGGCGCGATGGCGGCGAGCTCCCGGCCGTCGCGGACGATCTCGTCGCGGGTCATGGCCACCGACTCGGCGGACACCGGGCAATCCGGCGCCACGATGTCGCAGATGCGCTTGATGTGCGCGTGGAAGTCGTCCAGCTTGCCCCCGATGCGCGAGTACAGCGTCGGGTTGGTGGTCACGCCGGCCAAAGCGCCCCAGCTGGCCGCCTCCTCGATCTCGGCGAGGTCGGCCGTGTCCAGAAAGAACTTCACGTTCATCCTCCTTCTTGAGGTTTACAGGCAAAGGAATGGGAATGGCGCTCGAATCGACCGCGGTAAAGCGCACTGCGAACCCGAACCGAGAGAACGTTGAAAATGGGCGATACGGGACTATGGGAAGGAAGTGGGGCGCCATCGCGCCCAAGATTCAGAGCTGGAACCATAGTAGCGCAACCGACCGCGCCGCACAAGAAAAAGCACAGACTGCCCGCGACTCAACTCGGAGGGGAGCCAGTCGGCGTTCCGACGGCATTCCAATTCGCTCAGGCCGTCCGCGCTCACTCCTCTTCTTTGCGAAATTCCAAGTAATCGAGGAAGCGGCGGGTGGCCAAAGGAAGGTGACCGGCGCTGCGATAGGCCACGCCGATGGTGCGGAAGACCGGATCGGACAAGGGCAGCGTGACCACGTTTTGGGACAGGCCCCGCAGCATAAGGCGCGACAGCACGCTCACGCCCATGCCGTACTCCACCATGGAGAGGATGGCCCGATCGTCCCATGAGGTGAAATGCGGGTTCTGCCGCACGCCCCACCGCTCCAGAAACTCTAAAAGCTCGTCGTCGGACTCCGATGCCGGCGAGAGCAGCGGCAGCTCGGCCAGGCGCTCCACGGGAAACACCTCCGCGCTCGCCAACTCATGGTCGCGCGGAAGCACGGCCAGAAACTCGTCCTCCTCCAAGGCCCGCACGACAAGCCGCGCATCGGTGCGCAACGGCAACATCACGAAGCCGCAGTCCACGGTGCCAGCGGCGATCCACTCCTCGATCTCGGTGTAATCGCTCACCCGCAGCTTGTAGTCGATGCCCGGGTAGTCGGCGTTGAAGCGCTTGATGATGCGCGGGATCCAATGGGCGGCCACGCTCGGGAACACACCGATGCGGATGAGACCGGTCTCGAGACCGCGCACCTCGTCCACGGTGGCCTCCAGGGCTCGAAAGCTCTCGCAGAGGGCGCGGGCCTCAGGCAGAAGCCGTGCGCCGTCGCCGGTCAGCACCACGCCCCGGCGGCTCCGCTCGAACAGCGCCACGCCCCAGTCGCGCTCCAAATCGGAGACCATGTGGCTTATGCCCGACTGGGAGTAGGCCAGCGTCTCGGCCGCCTTGGTGAAGCTGCCGGCATCGGCCACCTCCACGAAGGCCTGGTACTTCTGAATGTTGGCGTCCACAGCTCCCTCTTCCCCTCGTTGCTTCGTGCCTCATCGCCTCATATTATGAGAATTTCTCATGTGAACTATGAAATAGTTTCGCTTTTCAAGGGATTTGTCAAGCGCCATAATGCAGCTGCATCAAAAGGAAGGAGGCGGCGCGCTGAGCCTGCGAGCCCCGCGCCCTGCACCGAGAAGGAGAGGCTTGCCATGCGCACGAAGATCGCATCGATGAAGTACCTTCTGTGCTTCATTGCAGCCGTCATGATGTTCGGATCGTCGGGCATCGTTGCCAGCACGCTGCCGCTGTCGGCCTTCGAGGTCTGCCTCATGCGCCTCATTATTGGCGCGCTGTCCATGGGCCTGATCTTCGTCGTCACCCGCCAGCGACTGCCCCGGCACGTCGGCCGTCGCCAGTACCTGTTCGTGGCCCTCTCCGGCGCCTGTCTCGGCCTCGCCATGATGACCATTTCGCTGCCTACCGCTTACTCGGCGTAGGCCTCGGCGCCGTTCTGGCCGCCACGGCCCCGGTCATCACCATGGCGCTGTCCCCCCTCCTGTTCAAGGAGCGCCTGCGGATTCCCGTGATGGTCGGATTCGCCATCGTGGTCGGCGGCCTGCTTTTGCTGAATGCGTCCGCTCTGGAGGGCACGCTGTCGGTTCCCGGCATCCTCATGGGACTCGCCGCGGCCGCCAGCACCGCTGGCATGGTCATCTTCAACAAGCTCGCCCGCGACATCACCGGCGTCCCCTGCACCACCATCCAACTCGCCACGGCGGTGGCGGTGGCCCTCGCCGTGGCCGCGGCTGGCGAGGGCTTCGCCTTCATCGGCCGCATCCCCTCAAGCTCGTGGCCCACCGTCATCGCCCTGGGCGCCGTGTTCACCGCCCTGGCCTACTTCCTCTACTACCGGGCCATCGACCAGCTGCCCATGCAGACCGTGTCGGTGTGCGCCTACGCCGAGCCGCTCACGGCCGTGGTGCTGGGGGCGCTCGCGCTCGGCGAGGTGATGACGCCCGTGCAGCTCGCCGGCGCCTGCTGCATCATCGGCGGCGCGCTGCTCGGCGAGGCGCGCGTGAAGCTGCCGGCTGCCCAGCGACGCCGGATGCGCCGCGCCTACGTGCGCCTCGTGCGCGCCCAGCGTCACGTCCTGCACCACGCGGCCTAGGCCTCACTCGGCATCACCGAGCCTCGCGGGACAAGCTTTCCAGCTTCTGAGCATTGATCCTTGGACTCATCCACCTAAAACGCCCCTCGCACCTTTGCTCGACGAGCGCAAAACGCGAGCAACCAGCTACCTCTCCAGCATCGAGCGGTAGAAGCAGGTTCGCTCGCCGGTATGGCAGGCGGGGCCGGCCGGATGCACCAGCGCGAGCAGGGTATCGGCATCGCAGTCGTAGCGCAGATCCGCCAGCTTCTGGGTGTTGCCGCTCGTGGCCCCCTTGTGCCACAGCTCGCGCCGGCTACGGCTCCAGAACACGGTCTCGCCGCGCTCCAACGTGAGCGCCAGCGACTCGGCGCTCATCCATGCCATCATAAGCACCTCGCCCGTGTCGGCGTCCTGCACAATGCAGGGGATGAGCCCCGCCTCGTTGTACTTCAACTCGGGAAGATCCACCTCTCCTCCTAGGGCAGCGTGACGAGCATGACCTTGATGTCGGCCTTGCGGAAGGCCGGGCGCATGTATTCCGGATCGCACAGCTCGGGCAGCACCTGCTGCAACGCGAGGAAGATATCGGCGGAAGGTGCGCGCGAGGCGTCTTCCAGCGCGTAAATCGTGCGCTCCGAGATCCTCATGCCCGTCTTCTCCTCCACCGCGTCGGTGAGCTTCTTGCCTCGCGAGTACCCGTTGGCCAGCCGCGCCGCCTTCAGCAACGTCCCGTAGGCCTCCCAATCGATAACGCTGTTCTCCTTAGCCATTCAAATCTCCTATTGCACTATAGTTCGTAATCTGCTAAAGTGATGGTTGCATTATAGTTCGACTACGATTCAAACGCAAGTTTGTTGCGAAACCACGTTAGCAGTTGACTTTTTGTAAATTCAATTCATAATTATCTTACTAAGGAGAGAGCATGACAAAGAGAAGGGATGTCATAAGGTATTTCGAAAATCACGGGTTCTGGTCCGTCGGCGGCACGAAGCACGAGAAGTTCACCAACGGCCGCACAACCATCATGATCAAGAGACACCGAGAAATCGAGGATGAGGTATTCAGGGAGTTGAAGAAGCAGGCAGGCCTTTTATAGAAGATCAGCCAGATGATCAAGGAGCAAGAGATGCAATATACCTATGAATTCGAAATGTGGCGCGGGGAGTTCGCGTGGATTGCTGCACCTTTCGATCTTGTGGGCATCACCCAGGGCGTCGACGTGGAAGATGTCTGCGAGTCGGCGGCCGACCTTTTGAGGGAGCTCGCTCGGGAATACCTGATGCGCGGCGAGACACCGCCCAAGGCAACGTTCGACCACGAGCCCTCTCACGGAGGCGTGAGACTCATCGTGTCCGTCGATGTCACACTGGACGACATCGAGAAAGTGAGCGCTGCTCAGGCGGCGGAACTACTCGGCGTCAGCCGCAGCCGCGTGACGGCTATGCTGCATTCGGGCCTTCTAGAAGGTTGGAAAGACGGCCGCAACACCTGGGTGGCCAAAGCCAGCATCGACGCGCGCCTTGCCTCCCGCGCCCCAGCGGGAAGGCCAAAGGCCGGAAAGCGCGAATGACGACTAATGACATTGAGCGTTATGTGCAGAAGCGAAGTAAACGTAATCCCGAGTTCATCCAAGCATGGGAGAATTCTCACTCCAAGCACGAAGCTCTGCGGCAAAAGTCGAACAGCAACAACCTCAACAACACGAGCATCTATCTGAAAGAGGAAACCTCGTCGCATCCCACAACGACTTCCTGCCCATCGACGATCCCCTGGCTGGTTATGCTAAACTTGCACTATGAAGACGCTGGATGAACATACCATTTCCTCTGCCGTTCGTGAGGTGATGCCGCGATACGACATCACCGAAGCCTATCTTTTTGACTCCTATGCTCGCAATGAGGCCGACGAGGAATCAGACGTCGATATTTGCATCGAATGCGGCGACTCCATCACGCTCTTCTCCCTGGGAGGACCCGGCGTTGCTCTGGAGGCTGCCCTCGGTCGCTCCGTGGATGTCGTGTGCGGCAGCAATTCCTTCCACCCGCGCGCTCAACAGCGCTACCTGAAAGACAGAAATCTTCTTTATGCGAAATCCTAAGCTCGCCTAAAGCCGTACCGGGATGCCGGCGGCGCGCATGGATTCTTTTACCTGGCGCACGGTAAGCTCGCCGAAATGGAAGACGCTGGCGGCGAGCACGGCGTCGGCCTCGCCCTCGATGATGCCCTCGGCGAAGTGTTCCAGCTTGCCCACGCCGCCGCTGGCAATGACGGGGATATCGACGGCCCGGGCCACGGAGCGCGTCAAGTGGCAGTCGAAGCCGTCGCGGCTGCCGTCGCGGTCCATGGAGGTGAGCAGGATCTCCCCCGCTCCGCGCCGGGCCGCCTCGCGCGCCCATTCGATGGCGTCGATGTGGGTGTTCTTGCGGCCGCCGGCCACGTAGACCTCCCACTTGTTGGGGTTGCCGGGCACCGCTTTCGCGTCGATGGCGCAGAGGATCGCCTGCGTACCGAAGGCCCGAGCTGCATCGGTGATGAGCTGGGGGTTCGCCACGGCTGCCGAGTTCACCGACACCTTGTCGGCGCCGGCGGCGATCATCTTGCGGATGTCGGCCACGCTGCGGAAGCCGCCGCCCACGCAATAGGGCAGATGCAGCTCGGCCGAGGCGTGGCTCGCGAGCTCCACCGTGGTGGCGCGATCGTCGCTCGTGGCGGTGATGTCCAGGAAGATGACCTCGTCGGCCTTTTGCTCGTCGTAGGCGCGGGCCAGCTCGATGGGGTCGCCCGCATCGCGCAGGCCCACGAAGTTCACACCCTTCACGACGCGGCCGTCCTTTACGTCCAGGCAGGGGATTACTCTCTTTGTTAGCATACTCTCTTCAACCCGTCCGCCCGGGCGCCGCCGGGTACCTTGATTCGCTCAGACAGTCCTCGCTGGTATCGAAGGCGTCAAGGCCAACTGCTCCCTTTCCCTTTTGGCCTTCGATACCATCTGCGGAACTCGCTCGGTCAAGGCACCCGGCGTCGCCCGGGCTGCTCTTCCTTGTTTGCTAGCTTTCCAGCTCTTCGATGGTCAGGGGACGCTCCTCCTCTTCCAGCTGATCGGACAGCTGGAAGGTGCCGTCGCACGCCGCGACGCCATCGGCCACGGTAAGAGTGCCCTCGTAGATGGCCCGACCGGTAATGACGCCCTCGACGGCGTCGGCGATGGGGGCCAGCGCCCGGATGTCAGCTGCGGTGGCGATGCCGCCGGAAACGATGACCGGATTGCCGAAGGCGGCGGCCATCTTCGCGTAGGCGCCGTTCTCCACGCCGGTCTGCATGCCGTCGCGGGCGATGTCGGTGTAGACGAGGTGCTCGTATCCCAGCGCCGCCATGCGGCGGGCCAGGTCGGCGGCGGCCACGCCCGACCCTTCAGTCCAGCCGGCCACAGCGGCCTCGCCGGCCTTCGCGTCGATGCCGGCAACCAGCGCATCGGGGCCGAACTTCTCTATAGCAGCCTGGGCGAAATCAGGATCGCGCACAAGTGCGGTGCCTAGGATGACGCGGGTCGCGCCAGCATCCAGCAGACGGTCGGCCGCTTCCAGGGAGCGCACGCCGCCGCCTACCTCCACCTTCAGGCTCGTGCGCGCCAAAATCGCGCGCACCACTTCCAAGTTGTCGGGATTGCCGGACTTCGCGCCATCCAGATCGACCACATGAAGCCACGTCGCACCGGCCTCCTCAAACAGCTGAGCCTGATACGCCGGGTCGTCGTTGTACACGGTGACGGCGTGGTAGTCTCCTTTGGCCAAGCGCACCGCGCGCCCGTCTAAAAGATCGATGGCAGGAAGAAGGTACATGGCTACTCCTTTGACGCGACGGGGTTTTCCGCCACCTTATCAGCGTGCGCGCTGCCGGCGCGCGCGGCTCGTGCAATGGTTGCGAAGTTGGCAAGCAGGCGCGCGCCCGCATCCGAGCTCTTCTCCGGATGGAACTGCACGCCGAAGACGGGACGGCCCGGCACCTGCACGGCGCAGGGGAAGGTCACCGAGTGCACCGTCTCGGCAATGGTGGCCACGCTCGGCGGCGCCACGAAGCTGTGGGTGAAGTAGAAGAACTCGCCGGGCGCGATTCCATCGAACAGCGAATTCGGCTCGGAGAACTCCACGGAGTTCCATCCCACATGGGGCACTTTGTAGGCGCGGCCGGCAGCGTCGGTGCGGGGCATGGCGTCCACCACGCCCTCGATGAAGCCGAGGCCGCGTGGCAGCGGGCCGTCAGCGGGCGCGTGCTCGGTGCCCGCCTCGAACATGAGGTGCATCCCAAGGCAGATGCCCAAAAACGGCGCGCCGCCGGCCACCGCCGCGCGCACCGCCTCCATCTGGCCCATCTCCTCCATGGACGCGGCGGCATCGGCGAAGGCCCCCACGCCGGGCAGCACCACGGCGTCGGCCGCGCGGATGACATCCGCCTCGTCGGTCACGACGACGTCTGCCCCCGCGCCTACAAGTCCCCGCTCCACCGAGAGCAGGTTTCCCTTATGGTAGTCGACAATGACGATGCTCATAGCACGCCTTTAGTTGAGGGAACCGCGCCACCCAGGGCCGGGTCGACGGCCACGGCCTGGCGCAGGGCGCGGCCTGCCGCCTTGAAGGCGGCCTCGAAGATGTGGTGCACGTTGTCGCCAGCGAGCTGCCGGATGTGCAGGGTGATGCCCGCGTTAGCGGCAAGCGCGATGAAGAACTCCCGGGCGAGCTGAGTGTCGAAATCGCCCACCATGCCGAACGGCGCCTCGACGTCCCAGTGCAGCTGCCCGCGTCCGGAGATATCCAGAGCCGCCAGCACCAGCGCCTCGTCCATCGGCACGAACGCGCTGCCAAACCGCTCGATGCCGGCCTTCTCTCCCAAGGCCTCGGCCAGAGCGCGGCCCAGCACGATGCCCGTGTCCTCCACCGTGTGGTGGCCGTCCACATGCAAGTCGCCGCGCACCGACACCTTCAGATCGAAACGGCCGTGACGTGCAAAAGCGCATAGCATGTGGTCGAAGAACCCGATGCCCGTCGCTATCTCCGCCTGGCCCGCGCCGTCCAGGTTCACCGTGACCTCGATGCGCGTCTCCGCCGTCTCGCGGAGGATGGTGGCCTCTCTCGTCATTGCTCTCCTTCCCTATTGCATAGCCCGCGCGCGCCGCTCGCGGCTCTCGGACAGAAAGTCGCGCAGCCCGCGGATGAACGCGTCGTTCTGCTCCGGCGTGCCGATGGTCGCCCGCAGACAGCCCTCGAGCATGGGGGCGCTGCTGAAATCGCGCACGAGCACGCCGCGGTCGTACAGGTACTGCCAGGCCGCCCCGGCATCTTCCATCGAGAACAGAATCCAGTTGGAATCCGACGGGTAGGCGGTCACGCCGGGCAGGGTGCGCAGCGCCTCCATGACGCGGCCCCGCTCCTCGATGATCTCGCGGATGCCCGGCTCAAAGCGGGCGCGGTTCTCGAAGACCACCTCTCCTATGGCCTGGGAGACGGCGTCCACGGAATAGGGCTGGCGCACCTTGCACAGCTCCTCGATGACCGGCGCGTTCGCCAAAACGTAGCCCAGGCGCGCACCAGCCAGCGAGAACGCCTTCGAGAACGTGCGCAGGATGGCGAGGTTCTCGTGGGTCGCCAGCAAAGGGCGCACCGTGGCGCGCGAGAACTCGAAGTAGGCCTCGTCCACCAGCACGAGCGCATCGGTGGCGTCGAGCAGCTCTTCGATGAACGCCGTGGACGCCCTCTGGCCCGTGGGGTTGTTCGGACTCGTCACGATGACGAAATCGATGTCGCCCTTCCCCACGCGCTCAAGCACTGCCGCTTCGTCGATGGAGAAGTCGGCCCGACGCGGCACATCCACGCAGCGGGTGTTCGTGAGCCGTGCGTTGGCCGCGTACACCGAGAAGGTCGGGGGCAGGTTCAGGAAGCTGCGCCCCGGGCCGCCCCAAGCGAGGGCCACATCGAACAAAAGCTCGTCGCCGCCGTTGCCCAGAAGGACATTGGCGCGGTCGAGCCCGTTGGCCTCGGCGATGAGATCGCGCAGGCGGTTGGCCAGAGGATCGGGATAGCGGTTCAGAGGCACCTGGGCAATGCGACGCGCAATGGCGGCGCGCACCTCGGCGTCCACGTCGCGCGGATTCTCGTTGGCCGACAGGTACGCCTCGGCCGGCAGGTACTTCGGGTCGTAGGGAACGAGTCCCTCAAGCTGGGGCGCCGACGCGCGAACCTTATTCACCGCGCGCCTCGCCGTCCTCCACGCCCGCCGCGGCCGAGCCGGCCACGCTCGCCTGCTCGGCGTCCAGCAGCGCCTTAAGACGCAGGGCCACCGAGCGGGCATGGGCCCACAGCCCCTCGTGGGTGGCGATCTGCACCACGGCGCGCGCGTCGTTCTTCAGGGCCGCCGGGCTGTACTGGATGATGGAGGACTTCTTCACGAAGTCGTCCACGGAAAGGGGCGAGGAGTAGCGGGCCGTGCCGCCGGTGGGCAGCGTGTGGTTGGGGCCGGCCACGTAATCGCCCACGGCCTCCGGCGTCCACGCGCCCAAGAAGATGGCCCCGGCGTTGCGGATGGCGCCCAGGTACTCCATGGCGCCCTCCACGTGCATCTCCAAGTGCTCGGGCGCGATGACGTTCACTGCCTCCAGGGCCTGATCCATGGAAGTGCACACGACGATGAGCCCGTGGTCGTCCAGGGAGGTGCGGGTGATGTCGGCGCGGGTGGAATCGGCCAGGTGCACCTGGATGGCCGCCTCCACTGCGTCGGCGTAGGCGTCCGAGAAGGTGACGAGGTAGCAGGCCGCCAGGGGATCGTGCTCGGCCTGGGCCATGAGATCGATGGCCACCAGCCGCGGGTCGGCCGTCTCGTCGGCCACGACGCAGACCTCCGACGGCCCGGCGATCATGTCGATGCCCACATCGCCCGAGACGAGCTTCTTGGCCGCGGCCACGAAGGCGTTGCCCGGGCCGGTGATCTTGGCCACCGGGCGGATGGTCTCGGTGCCGTAGGCGAGCGCCGCCACGGCCTGGGCGCCCCCGACGGTGTAGATCTCGGTCACCCCGGCGATCTTGCAGGCGGCGAGAATGGCCGCGTCCAGCGTGCCGTCCTTGGTGGGCGGCGTCACGCAGACGATGCGCTCCACGCCGGCCACCTGGGCGGGCAGGGCGTTCATGAGCACCGTGGAGGGGTACAGCGCCCGTCCCCCGGGCACGTAGATGCCCACGGATTCGAGAGGCGTCACCTTCGAGCCCACAATGGCCCCGTCCTCGCGGGCGAAGAACCAGCTCTGCTGCTTCTGGCGCTCGTGGAAGTCGCGGATCTGGGCCGCGGCGTGCCTCAGGGCCTCGAGGGTGTCCGGGTCCACTTCCGCCATCGCGGCGTCGATGGCCTCGGGCGGCACGCGGAAGTTCTCGATGGCCACGCCGTCGAACTTCTGGGTAAGCGCGCGCAGGGCACCGTCGCCCTCTTGGCGCACCTGCTCGATGATGGCGGTGGCCGCCTCAAGGGCGCCGGGGTTGAAGGCGCCGGTGCGGTCGATGAAGTCGCTCGTGAAGGGCTCGAGGGGTTGCAGGTCGATTCGTCTCATGGTCATGGGGCGCACTCCTTAGGATAGGCTCGGTTGGACAGGGTTGGAAGCGCCGGCGATGGGCGCGTAAGTGTGCTTGGGGGCGTTCTCGGCGAGCACGCGGGCCAGCGCCACGATGCGCTCGTCGGTGCGCAGGGCGCAGCCGTTGGCGAAGAAGCGGGCCGTGGAGGCGAGCACCTCTTCCACGATCTCCAGGTTGTTCTCGCGCAGGGTGGTTCCCGTGGCGGTGATGTCGACGATGCGCTCGGCCATGCCGGTGATGGGCGCCAGCTCGATGTTGCCGTGCAGGTAGACGATCTCCACCTGGGTGCCGGTGCGCACGAAATGGGCACGGGTGATGGAGGGGTACTTCGTGGCAATGCGGATGCTGCCGAGCTTGCGGTAGCGCTCCTCGATGGCCGCACTCGTGCCGGCCGACTCCGCCACGACGAAGCGGCAGCCGCCGAAGCGCAGATCGACCAGCTCCTCCACGGCCGCGCCCACTTCCAGAAGCGAGTCCTTGCCGCAGATGCCGCAGTCGGCGGCGCCCAGGGCCACGAAGACGGGCGCGTCGGAGGGCCGCACGATGATGTAGTCGACCCCGGGGTTGGAAATGACGAGTGCGCGGCCCGGATTGGCAAGTCCCGTCACGTCGAGCCCGGCCTCTTCCAAACAGGCGATGGCCTCGGTGTTCAGGGAGCCTTTGGGCACGGCGATGCGCAACGGGCGGCCAGAGGCGGCCGCGGCGTCGGCCTCGGCAGAGGCGGCGGCCATGGCCTGCTCCAGCGAGAAGGCGAAGCCCGCAGCGGGACGATCGGCCCCGAAGGCGCCTATCATGCGGTCGTAGCGGCCGCCGGAGCCCAGAGGCGAGCCCAGATAGGGCGAGCAGGCCTCGAAGACGAGGCCCGTGTAGTAGTTGAAGGAGCTGGCCACCGAGAAGTCGACGAGCACGGAGGAGGCCAGGCCGGCCTCGCCCAGAAGGTCGTAGGTGGCCTGGAAGTCGTCCAGATCGGCCACACACCCGAGCGGGGCCACGAGCGCGCGCACCGCGTCGATGGCGTCCTGGGCGCCCCGGATGCGCGCGAGCTGCCGGATGGCCTCGGTGTAAGCGGGCGCCGCAGCCCCCGCATCGACGGCCTCCCCTTCCACGGCGCGCCCCATGGCGACGTCGCACAAACGGTCGAGGGCCACGAAGTCCGAGCTGTGGTAGGCATCCAGCACCGCGGCCTTCCACGGCTCGGAGGCGCCGGAGCGCTCGAGCAGGGCCCGGAGCACCCCTACCGTGGCCATGGCGAGCACGAACTGCGTCGCTCCGGCCAGCCGCAGCGCCTCGGCGAACAGCACGACGATCTCGGCATCGGCCGCCGGTCCCACTTCCCCGATGCATTCCACGCCGCACTGGGTGAGCTCGCGGGCCTGCACCTGGTTCTCCGTCTCGGCCTCGCGAAAGACGCGCTGGGTGTAGCGGAAGCGCAAGGGGCCGGGCACGCCGGCCAGACGCGTGGCGCACATGCGCGCGATCTGCAGGGTAACGTCCGGGCGCATGGCCAGAAGATCGCCCCGGGAGTCGAAGAACTTGAAGGGGGTGGCCGGCACCCGTCCGCCGGCCCGCAGGACGTCCATCACCTCCAGGGTGGGCGTCTCGATGGGCACATAGCCGCGAGAGGCGAACAGGTCGGCCACGGCCCGGGTGATGGCCTCGCGGACGCGCGCCTCCTCGGAGAGCACGTCGCGGAAGCCCGATGGTGTCACAGCGTTCAACGCACATTCCTCACTGGCGCAAGCGATGCGCGAACGGCTCAAGACCCGTGGCCCGGCATGCATGCAGCCGGAGCTTTCGCCCTGGCTCGCAGGCAGCCGAGGCCATCGCCTGGCTCGTCTCGTCGAAAGCGCCTTCGATTACCGAGATTGTCATGTTACACGCCCTCTCCCCTCCCGGCGCACCGGGACGGCAAACGGCGAATTATCGACAGAGTTCCCACGCAAAGAACGCACGAGGATCTCGCATCGATGCTAGTACTTTATCACAGTAGAGTGCTAAAGCAATGGGAATTTTCACCTACGGTTGGAATTACTCCACGGGCTCGATGATCATGGCGCGGAGGATGCCGGGGGTGGCGTAGGCGCGCTTCCCGGCGCCCATGCCGATGGCCTTGATGGAAAAGCGCTCGGGAAGGACGGACTCAGTGCGCAGAGCGGCGGCCGCGGCGGCGCCCGTGGGGGTGACGAGCTCGCCTTCCACGTCCACCGGGGAAAGCGTCAATCCGGCAGCTTCGGCGATGAACGCCGTGGCCGGGGCGGGCACGGGGATGAGGCCGTGCTGGCAGCGCACCGTGCCGTACCCGCAGGGCAGATCGGACACCACGACCCCGTCGGGCGCCAAGTCGTCGGCCGCCACGGCGATGGCGATGATGTCGGCGATGGAATCCACGGCGCCCACCTCGTGGAAGTGAACTTCCCCCACGGGCACGCCGTGGGCCCGCGCCTCAGCATCGGCCACGAAGCCGAACATACGGTGCGCAATGGCCTTGGCGCCATCGGTCATGGCAGCACCGTCGATGATCTCCGCTATTTCCGCAGGGCCGCGGTGATGATGGTCACCGGGGGCACCGTGACCATGGTCGTGATCGTGGGCGTGACCATGGTCATGGTCATGGCCGTGGCCGTGCTCGCTTGCGCCCCCCTGCCCGTGCAGGTAGGCCATATCGTGGTCGTGGTTCTCGTGGGCGGCATCCAGCACGACGCTGAAGTCGCAGACGTCCAAACCCGACTTCTTCACCCGGGATATCTCCACAGCGAAACCTTCCACAGGCAGGCTCTCCAGCGCCCGGCGCACCGCCTCCTCGCTCGCGCCTGCATCCAGCAGGGCCGCCGCGCACATGTCGCCGCTGATACCGGAGGTGCATTCCAAGTAGAGAAGTTTCGTCATTGCATCGCCTTTCATGATGGTGCCACCCTCGAGGCGCCCGCGCTCGGCGGGAACCGCCGCAGGCCTATCCCTGTCGGGAATTCAAGTGATTGATGGCGCTTGCCTGGAAGGCGGCGCCGAAGCCGTTGTCGATGTTGACCACCGACACCCCGCTCGCGCAGGAGTTCAGCATGGCGAGCAGCGCGGTCACGCCGCCGAAGGAGGCGCCGTAGCCCACCGAGGTGGGCACCGCGATCACCGGCGCGGCGACAAGACCCCCCACCACGGAGGCGAGCGCGCCCTCCATGCCGGCCACCGCCACCACGACTCGGGCCGCGCGCAGCTCGTCGGCCACATCCAAGAGCCGATGGATGCCCGCCACGCCCACATCGTAGAAGCGCCGCACCTCGTTGCCGAGGAACTCCGCGGTGAGCGCCGCCTCCTCGGCCACGGGCAGATCGCTCGTGCCGGCGCAGGCGATGGCCACCACTCCGTCCCCGTCGGGCGCGGGCATGCCGCCGAACACGACGAGCCGCGCCGTCTCGTAGTAGGCGCACGGGGCGATCCCGCCGTCGTCGCCCCATAGAGCGGCCACGGCATCGGCCTTCTTCGCGTCCACGCGGGTCGCCAGAACGCGCGGTTGACCAGCGCCCATGAGCGACGAGGCGATGGCGGCGATCTGCTCGGCGGTCTTTCCCTCGCCGTAAATCACCTCGCCGGCGCCCTGTCGCATCGCACGGTCGTAGTCGGGCCGCGCGAACGCGGCTCCGCAGCAAAGACTCTCAGAATTCTCGCTCTGGTGAAAGGCCACGGCCACCCCGCTTTCCGACGAACGCCCTCACTCGTTCTCAGTTGGTTTCTCGGAAAGCCATGATAAATGTTGGAGTCAGCTCCAATAAAAGACTCGAGGGCAACGCCCACGGAACAAACGCATTCGCGGCGGTTACTCCCCCGCGCGCAGAGTCCGCTCGGTGGCCGTCATGACCTCGTCGTAGTGCTCGATCTTGTACTCGAGACGCGCCAAGGCCCGCTCCAGGCCGGCAATGCGCTCCCGGATCTCTCCGCTCTGCCGCATGAGCAGCTCCTTGCGGGCCGCCGTCGTCTCGTCGCCCTGTTCCAGAAGTTCCATGTACTCCACCAAAGACTCGATGGACATGCCGGCATCGCGCATGCATTTGACGAACTCGACGGCGTTGCAGCTGGCCACATCGTAATCGCGAATGCCGCTCTTGTTGCGAGGCACATGGCGCAACAGGCCAATGCGCTCGTAATAGCGCAGCGTGTCGGTGGAAACACCGTAGCGCTTGCTGACTTCCGCAATCTTCATGCCGTCCCCTTCGAAACGCGCCGCTGCGCATCTCACGTTCGCGCAGCCTGCGTGCCCATTAGACCATATGGAGTATGCTACAAGTCAATAGATCAAAATAATATCCCATGGAAAAGCCCCGCACACAGCCTATTTTTACCGTTCGTCAACGCTTTGGGAAAGGGCCTTTTTGAGCACGCGCAAGGCATTTCCCCGATGAGATATGCCGTTCTTCTCGGCCTGGGAGACCTCGGCCAGCGCTCGCGTGCCGCCGTACTCGTCGGGCAAAAACAGCGGATCGTAGCCGAAGCCCTCGCTGCCGCGGGGTTCGCGCCCGATGGAACCCTCGATGGTGCCGCGGGCCACCGATTCCGTACCGTCCTCGTCGATGAACACGAGCGTGCACACGAACCGTGCCGTGCACTCGGCATCCGGCACGGCGGCAAGCTCGGCCAGAAGCTTCGCGTTGTTGGCCGCATCGTCCCCGTCGGATCCCGCGTAGCGCGCCGAGAAGACCCCCGGCGCGCCGTCCAGGGCGTCCACCTCCAAACCGGAGTCGTCGGCGAGCACCGCCACAAAGCGCCCCAGCGACTCCCGTGCCGCCGCACGCGCCGCCCGGGCCTTGATGCGGGCGTTGCCCTCGAAGCTGTCGGCGTCCTCGGCCGGATCTGATGTCACCCCCGCCTCGGCCAGCGTCGTGAACGTCCAGCCCTCGAAGTTCAGGGCCGTGCGGATCTCCTCCACCTTGTGGGCGTTGTTCGTAGCGATGAGCACTTCCTTCACGGGCTCCTCCTTGCAGACGGGCACCTCGCCGGTGCGGGCGGTTGCTTACAGTGCGGGCAGATCCACATGCGCGACGACGTCCATGGGGCGGGCGAGCACGCGGCCGCCGAAGCGCCGGAACTCCTCCACGTCGTCGGCCGTGGTGAAAAACGAGTGGACGGGCACGTTGCCCGAACGGGCATGGGCGCGGCGCCGGCGCAGGATGTGATCGACGTCGCGGGCCGTCTCATCGGCCGAGTTCACCAGCGTGACCTTGCGCCCCACCACGCCCCCGATGAGCGCCTTCAGAAGCGGATAGTGGGTGCAACCCAAAACGAGCGTGTCGATGTCGCAGCGGCGCAGCGGCTCCAGGTACTGCCGGGCGATGTCTTCGAACTCCGGGCGGATGTAGACCTTGGTGGTGTCGGCCATGTAGTCCTCGATGGGCCCGTCGGAGAGCTTCAGCCCCATCTCGGCGATCTCCACGAACCGAGGCGTCGCCGTGGAGAACACGGTGATGCCGGCGTCGATGTGGCGTATGGCGTCGCTGTAGGCGTTGGAATCCACGGTGCCCTTGGTGGCGATGACCCCCACGCGCCGGTTGAGCGTCGTATGGGCCGCCGCCCGGGCGCCCGGCTCCACCACGCCGACGACGGGCACGGAGAAGTTCTCCTGGGCATGGGCGAGGCCAGCGGCCGTGGCCGTGTTGCAGGCGATGACGATCATCTTCACGTCCCGGCCGACGAGCCACGTGCAGATCTGCTGCACGAAGCCGTCCACCTCGGCCTGATCGCGAGGCCCATAGGGGCAGCGCGCCGAGTCGCCGAAGTACAGGATGGACTCCTCCGGCAGGCGCTTCTGCAGCGCGCGGGCCACCGTGAGGCCCCCGTAGCCGGAATCGAACACCCCGATGGGGCGGTTGTCGAAATGCTCCGTATCCACAGCGCCCTACTCGTGCACGACGACGACGTCGCCCACCGACAGAAGCCCGTGAAGCTCTTCGGCCTTATCGGGAGGCAGGTTGATGCAGCCGTGGCTGCCGTGCTCGACGTACCAGTCGCCGCCGAACTTCTCCTGCCAACCCGCGTCGTGGAAGCCCACGGAGTTGTCCTTGAAGGGCATCCAGAACTCCACCTCGGTCTCGTAGTCCTTGGTGCCGTCGGGCTTGTAGCCGCGCAGCACCGACTTGCCGTCGTTGGTCTTGATGTAGTAGGTACCCTGGGGCGTGTCGCGCCCGTCGGCGGGCTTGCCGCTGACGATATCGCTCTCCCAGATAATGGCGCCGTCCTCGCCGTAGAAGCGCGCGTGCTGCTCGGTGAGATCCACGTCAATGTAGCGGGTGCCGAAGTCGCGGCCGCCCTCGTCGGGGGCCTGGGCCGCGTTCTGCTTCATGATGATCTCCAGCGTGCCGCCCGCCCCGGAGGTGAGCGCCTCGCGCACGGCGTCGGCGGTGGCCTGGCTGTCGGTGATCCAGCCGTAGTCGCCGCCCTTCACCGTGACGGCCTTGCCGTCGGGACGCGTGAACGTGCGGGTAGCGCCCGTGGTGTCCATGGCGTTCACCTTCTCCTTCACCGCCGCCACCAAAGGCTCAGGGTCGAAGGTCACGGAGAGATCGTCGCCCAAGGTGATGTGCTCGGCGATTTCGTCGGCGGTGATGGCCATCTTCTCGGCGCCCGCCATGGTGAGGGAAAGCGCCCCGCCGAGGTGCTTGTTGGCCGCATCGCGCGCCTCGGCCAGCGCGGGGTCGTCGCGCGTCACCGTGGGCTTGGCCAGCACGGCGTCGGAGAGCGTCACCTTCGGCGCGAAGTTCACCGTGCCCCGCGTCACCTCGTCGATGACGACGTCGGCCAAAAGGGTGTTGCCCTCCTCCTCGGGCACGACGACATAGCCGCCCTCGTCGGCGTCATAGGCCACGGTGGCGTTCTTGGGAGCGGTGCCGCGGGCGTTGGCCTCCTCCACGGCGGCGGTCAGCGTGTCGGCCAGCTTCGAGTTCTCCAGAGTGGAGACTAAGTCGTCGGTGTCGTCGTGGCGCTGGAACACCTCGTAGGGCCACGCCCAGGGGTTCATCTCGGCCAGAAGGCCGTCGGCGATAGATTGGCTGTCGAGCGCCATGCCCATGTCCGTGGCGTCCAGCGTGAGGGAAAGACCCGGGCCCTCCACCTTGAAGGTGTAGTCGCCCAGCACCTCGTCGAGCATCTGATGGACCTCTTCGGGCGTCTTGCCGGAGATGTCCATGCCGATGATGGTGGACTGCGGGAAGAAGCGCCCGGAGAACACGATGACGCCGGCGAAGTAGACAAGGGCGATGGCGCCTAGAATGGAGGCCATCACGATGCCGAAGATCTTGAGCCCCCGATGCTTCTTGGGCGGCCGGGCATTCACCTGGTAGCCGGGCACGTAGCCGCCGGACGTCGGGCCCATGGGGGGCACGACGGGCATGGCGCCGGCGCCGCTGATTGCGGGGCGCGAAGGCTGAGGGGGCATCGCGGCGGTTCCCTGGTCGTGCTGGGGCGGCATCGCGCCCGTGGCCTGGGGCCCCACGGGCCTCGGCGCGCCGAAGCGGCCCTCGGGCATGACGAAACCGCGGGTCGCGCTTGCGCCCGCTTCGGAAATTCGATTGTCAGATGTGCTGTGTCGTGGCATAGTGCGCTTCCGTGGTGCGATTCAACTTACTTTGGGGCCGCCGCGCAAGTCGGCGGATGCGCCTTAGGCCCATTATAAGCCAAGGAGCCCGCGGCCGCCGGCGGATACGTCGTTCGGCGCTACTTTCCCACAGACCGCGCCCCGCGCGCCACCCTGCACGCCATTCCCCACGACTCCCCCACAGAACTTAAAGGATTTTCAGCCTGTTTCCCCAGAACATGACCGTTTTCGTAAGGAATAAGCCACGCAAGGAGAGAAAAGCGGCCGCCCCGAAGAGCGGCCGCGAAAAGCTTGGTGGAGGCGCGGAGAATCGAACTCCGGTCCATACTAAATTGTCCACAAGGCGCTACAGGCTTAGTCAGCGATCGGGCTTCGGAGCGGATCGGTTCGCAGACCAACGTGGCCGCTCCTAGTCGGTTCCGTCTTTCCAGCGGCCATACCGACTACGTGCCGCGGGGCATTCCCCTCAAATGACACCTTGCCCGGTTCGGGGAAACACCGGGGTCGGTGATCACCAGAACTGCTGTTAGGCAGCCATGGCGGCCGGCATGTAGTAGCCGGTCTTAGAAGTGTTTTTGCCAATTAACTTGACGGTACCCCTGTTTAGCGTGGCGAGGAGACCACGGCCTGCTCCTCGTTTCGAACTTACCATGTCGAAACCAGTCGCCCCCTTTAAGGGTTGTCGATTTATTCTAGCGGGCGCGCCGCTCCTGTCAAGAGCCGCACCATCGGCCCCGTCAGCCCGACACGCCCGAGCCGCCGCGGCGCTAGGCCGCCACGCGGATGAGCTCGGCGCCGCTCAGGTCGTAATCGTCCAAGCACACGCTCTGGCGCGCCGGCTCGTCGTAGGTGCACCAGTAATAGGTCTTGGTGGCCGCCGAGTAGCCGTCGGAGAACATCGTGTACTCGAAGCGACCGTCGGCCATCTGCGCGCCGCCCTTGCACATGGACGCGCCCTCAAGCGTGCGGAACAGGCGCGTCACATTGGCGGCCTCCCCCTCTTCTGCGGGATAATGCGCATTCAGGAAGGCGGCCCGCACGAAGCGGCTGGCCGGATCGTAGCCGCCCGGGAACCCGATCATGCCCGCGCCGCTGCCGAACGCGCGCAGGGTGTCGCGCGTCCACGCAACCGGCTCGGGATGCGCGGTCTCGATGTGCATATAGTTACGCACATTCTCGGTATGCCAGGGGAAGGGCGGCTGGTTGGTAAGCACGTCCAGCCCGTCGTCGTACACGTGCATGCCGTCGGCTTGGCATTCGATGACGATGGACTCCTTCCCATCGCCTACCAGCCAGTGCAGCTGGGCCACGCCATAGCCCTCGCTGGGCGCCTTGGCCACGATGACAACGTCCTTAAGCGCCTTGCGCACCTCGGCCACCGTGGAGAAGCTCGCCGCCACCCACAGAGGGAACTCGTAGGCCGCCACGTTCACCGCTCCCTTTTCGGGAGCTTCGGCGAACTGGGCGTAGCCGGGGAAGTTAAGGCCGGCGATGGCGAGTCCCGCCTCGTTGGCGCAATCGAAGTAGCACGGCACGCCGCCCACGACGATGCCCATGCCCACGCAGGCATGCTCTGGACTCAGCGAACCAAGGAACTGCGTGGGGATAGACGCCCCTCGCGGGGTGATGACCACGCCCTCGCCGTAGCTCTCGCACCAATCGAGGTTGCGGCCGAAATACAAGTTGCCGGCTGCATCGGCAAAACGAACGCCCGTGCACATAATGATCTCCTAACGACGAAATGGGAGCGACCCAACCGATCGCTCCCATTCATGGTAGGCCCCGATGACCGACGTTCGCCGATGCGGGCCGTCTCCGTTGTCGTTTCGACAGCGCCTTGTCGCCGTTACTTTTTCTTCTTAAGGAAACTCAGCGAATCGGAGATCTCGTCGAAGGTGCTCTTCAGCTCGGCGGCCACCTGAACGCCGTCCTTGTAGATGGCGTTCACGTCCCTGGTGGCGGCGGCCACGCCCTCGCGGCTGATGCCGAGGTCGAACTCATCGCCGTCCGAGGTGCGCTCCACGCGCACGCCGTCGCCGTCGTTGTCCTCGGCGACGTAGTAGTACTCCTGCTCGTTGCCGTCCTCGTCGAGCAAGATGAAGCCGATCTCGTTGTCGTGCTCGTCGACGATCACCGCATAGACATCGCCGTCCTCGATCTCCATCTCGATGACTTCGCTCTCCTCTTCGGGCTCCTCCTCGATGTGATAGCCCTCCGAGTGCAGGATGTCGGCGTCCTCCTCGGCCTGGATGGCCTCGGGCACCTCGTCGGGATCCCAGCCGTCGTAGTCGGCCTCGTTGTCGGTCATGAAGCTGTCGTAGGCGTGCTCCAAGTCGCTTTCGGCGGCATCCTCCTCATCGGCGTCGAAGAGGGCGTCCTCGTCGTCCTCGGCGTCTTCCAGCTCTGTTTCCTGGTCGGTCCACTCGGCATCGGTCTCGCCGACCTCTTCCATGCTCTCAAGCTCTTCGTCAAGACCCATTGCCAGACTCCTAACCTCGTGATGTACGTGCGCGGGCGACCTCGCCCGCCGAACCTATGATGCCACGACTTCCCGCGCCGTGGCCCTCCCGCGCCGTTTCGTTGACCGAGCGTGAACGTGCCAAGGCGCGACGCCGGTCGTGCAGCCCGCAGACACCGAGCGAAGGCGGTGGCGCAACCGAACGCCGGCGCGCGGCGCAGCCCCGCAGACCCCGGCCTAGCGAACGCGCTCCTTCAGCGCGCGGTCGATCTCGCGCTTGGTGTCGCGCTCCTTCATGGAGGCGCGCTTGTCGTAGAGCTTCTTGCCCCGGGCCAGCGCCAGCTCCACCTTCACCCGGCCGTCCTCGTTGAAGTACATCTTCAAGGGCACGATGGCCAGGCCCTTCTCGGCCACCTTCGCGTCCAGGTAGCGAATCTGCTTCTTGTGCAGCAGGAGCTTCCGGCGCCGGTCGGGGTCGGGGTTGAAGATGCTGCCATTGGAGTACGGCGAGATGTGCACGTTGTTGAGCCACACCTCGCCGTTCCGAATGAGGGCGAAGCAATCGGTGAGCTGGCAGTTGTTCTCCCGCAGCGAGCGCACCTCGGTGCCCGTCAGCTCGATGCCGGCCTCGTAGGTCTCCAAGATCTCGTAGTCGTGGAAGGCCCGGCGGTTCTTCGCGATGGTCTTCTCCTCGCGCTTCGGCACGGCCCTCACGCCTCCTCGGGTGCGGCGGAAGCGTCGGACGCATCGGCATCGGCATCGGCATCGGCGCCGGCGGCCTTCCCTTCCGCATTCTCGGTCACCGCGCCGCCCAGCCCCGGCACGAAGCTCGTGTCGGGGGCGAGGTCTTGTGCGAAGCGGGTGATGAGGCGCACCGTGGCCTCCAAATCGCGCAGGCAGATGACCTCGGTGGGAGTATGCATGTAGCGCAGCGGCACGGAGATGAGGCCTGTGGGAATGCCCCCGCGCGTCACCTGAATGGCCCGAGCGTCGGTACCGGTGACCGACGGCTCGGCCTCCAGCTGGTACGGAATGCCCTCCGCCTCGGCAGCGGCCACGAGGCGCTCGAACACCACGGGGTTGATGTTCGGCCCCCGCGCGATAACCGGGCCCGCCCCGCAGACGATCTTTCCGTACTTCGTTTTGTCGATGCCCGGGTAGTCCGTGGCATGGGTGACGTCGAAGGCGAGCGCCACGTCCGGATTCACGGCATGGGCGCTTGTCATGGCGCCGCGGGTGCCGATCTCCTCCTGAGTGGTGGCTACGGCGATGAAGTCGCCCGGGGCGCGGCCGGCGCGGGCCAGCTTCTCCATGACGCGACAGGCGATCCACACGCCGCACTTGTCATCGAAGCACTTCGAGACGGCCATGTCGTCGCCGAACCGCTCGAATCCGACGCCGAACGTGATGGGGTCGCCCACCCGCACAAGCTTCTTCACGCGCTTGGGCTTCATGCCCAAATCGATAACGAGGGAGGAGAGCGGCGTCACCGTCTTGCGCTCGTCCGGCTCGATGAGGTGGATGGGCTTGCGGCCCACGATGCCGCGGAGGGTGCCGGAAGCGGTGTGCACGTCGACCCGCATGCCGGGCAGGATGGCCGCGTCCACGCCGCCCAAAGAGGCCACGGAGAGGAAGCCCTCGTCGGAGATGTAGGTGACCATGAGGCCGATCTCGTCCATATGGGCCGCCAGCATGAGCGAGGGCGCACCGGCGTCGCGGCCCTCGAGTACCGCGCGCACCGAGCCCATGGTGTCGGTGGCCACTTCGTCGGCCACATCGGCGAGCCTCTCGCGCACGAGAGACGCCGCCGGTTCCTCGAAGCCCGTCGGCGAGGGAGTCTCCACCAGCTGCTTCAGAAATTTCAGGTGCTTCTTCTTCATATCACCAATATCCTTTCGAATGCTTGCGCTTGCGCTCGGGCTTGGGAGGGCGGAAGTCCAGCGCCAGCTGGCCGTCGGTGGTCTTCTCCCGCTTCTCGGCGGGAGCGGCGCCGGCGCGCTCCACCTTCTCGATGGTCCACGACACCGCGCTCGCGCCGAACAGCTCTAGCATCTTCATGCGCGCGTCGTGGGCGTTGGCCTTGGTGCCGGCCCGCGCGTCGCTCTCGAACTCGAACAGCCCGCGCTCCCTCTCGTAGGAACCCTTCGGCGACTGATAATGGGCGATGTACGTTGCCATAAACTCGCGCGCTTCCTTTCTCAAACGTTCCCGAGCCATGATAGCAGAGCGCACGAACTTCGTGGATGGCCCGGACGCCAGATTCTGCCAGGTAAATGCCACTTCGACCCCGAAATGTGCGCCCCATTTTCCACGTCTTGTACATTTCTATCTTCAACTGGCACTTTTCTGCCATTTCAGCCCCGAAATGTACAAACCGTCTCTTGTCCATCAACCATTTCTAGGCCAAAGTGGCATTTCGAAGGCAGAATCGGAAAAACATCTGGAGACGACCGGCCACCAGCCTGGGCACCGTTGGATACCAAACAGTATCTTCAGTGTCCAAAAAAGAGAAAAGGCCAGAGGCTATAAACCTCTGACCTGGTAAAACATGGAGCCGGTGACAGGAATCGAACCCGCAACCCACTGATTACAAATCAGTTGCTCTACCGTTGAGCCACACCGGCGACGAGCGCGTGAACGGCCGACCCTCCCCATCGATGCCGTTCCGCGTCGGCCCATTGTACGACAACGCTCCGATTTAGGGAAGTTGCAACCGCAGATTCCCTACTCCTTGGCGCCCCACTGCTCGTAGTAGGCGTCGATGGCGGCCGCGATATCGTCGTCGATCACGATGCGCCCGGCCACCTCGTGGTTGTGCAGGCACTCCTTCACCTCGGCCATGGACACGATGGAAGCCACCGGGAAGCCGTACTTCGCCTCGATCTCCTTCTGGGCCGTGGTGACGCCGCCCTTCCCCACCTCCATGCGGTTGAGCGACACGATGAGCCCGCGCACATCCACATCGGCAGCGGCCTTCAAGATGGGGTAGGTCTCGTCGATGGACTTGCCCGAAGTGGTGACGTCCTCCACCATGATGACCTTGTCGCCGTCGTGAAGCTCCGCGCCGAGCAGGTTGCCCGCGTCGGCCCCGTGGTCCTTCACTTCCTTGCGGTTGCAGCAGTACTTTACCTCCTTGCCGTACAGCTCCTGAAGCGCCATGGCCGTCACCACCGCCAAGGGGATGCCCTTGTAGGCTGGCCCGAACACCACATCGAAGTCCAGCCCGAAATTGTCGTTGATGGCCTGGGCGTAGTACAGACCCAGCCGATGCAGCTGCTCGCCGGTCACATAGGCGCCCGCATTCATGAAGAACGGCGACTTGCGCCCGCTCTTCAGCGTGAAATCGCCGAACTTCAGCACGTCGCTCTGAACCATGAACTCGATGAACTCGCGCTTGTAAGCCTCCATAGCCGCCCTTTCATCCGTGAGGAGTTCCCTCATGTTTCCTATGGGCACCATGATACCCGATTTCCTCGTCGGTTTCCCCGAATCGATCAAAGTGCGGCTCCAGCACGGTTGGCGCGGGGAACGAACCGGGACATTCCCGCGTCATTTCTGCGGTTCGGATCGCGTAGCATGGCACGATCCAAACCCCCGGTGAAAGGACGGCCTAGATGTCGAGAAACCTTCTGTTCAGCGAGTACCCCATGTTTGACAGGATCATGGAGGAGCGCCCCGATCTGTGCCGCCGAGTGCTGGAGACGGCCCTCGGTGTGCCCGTGGACGAGGTACGCAACGTCGTCGCCGAGCGCACCCTGCAGCCCCGCGTCGGCTCCCACGGAGTGCGCCTCGACGCCTGGGTTCGCACCTCGGACGCGCTCTACGACGTGGAGATGCAGACCTACTCCCGCGAGGGCCTGGGTCGACGCATGCGCTACTACCAGAGCGCCATGGACACTGCGATGCTGCGCCCGGGAGCCACCTACGACAGTTTGCCCGAGAGCTTTATCGTTTTCATCTGCCTACACGACGAGTTCAAGGAGGGGCTCCCCGTCTACACCTTCGACATGATATGCGATGAGAGCGGATCCGTGGTACTCGGGCACGGCTTCAGATGGGTCGTGCTCAACGCCTCCGCTTGGGAGATGTTGCCAGACGGGCCGCTTCGTGGTTTACTTCGGTACGTCGCCACCGAGGAGGTCGGAGGCGACGGCCTTACCGCCGACCTCGCGGCCGCCGTGGAGGCCGCCAACGAAGACGCTCCATGGAGAGAGGAGTCTCTTGTCATGCTGACGCTGGAAGAGGATATGCGCGCCCAAGGCCGCCTCCTGCAGAAGAAGGGTCGTGAGGAGGGGCTTGCCGAGGGCAGAGCCGAGGGTAGGGCCGCGGGACGGGCGGAAGGAGCCGACCAACTTGGAAAGCTGATAGCTCAGCTTATGGATGCCGGCCGCTTCGAGGACGCCCGCCGTGCGGCGACCGATGCGGAATACCGTGAGGGGTTGCTCGAGGAGCTTGACTCGTAGAAGCAGGAGCAATCGCGAACCGACGACAACGAAGTCTCCCCCTTCGCAAGCCCCCTCGCCGCCACACTCCTCTCCCGACCCCAGAAGACATACGCCGCAAGCAAACCGGCGATGTTCCGCCCATTGACACGCGAACATCTATTCGGGTAGTATAGCGTACATTCATTCGGGCGAACAAGTGTGCTCGTTTGGTGTTAGCGGCGGGAAGATGTCTGGCGGTTGGAAGGGGTTGCGCGGTGAACGTCATCGAGAAGCTGGAGATTCTGGCCGATGCGGCGAAGTACGACGTGGCTTGCACCTCCTCCGGGGTTCAGCGCGCGGGCAAGGCCGGACAGCTGGGCGCGGCCACCCAGGCGGGATGCTGCCATTCGTTCACGCCGGACGGGCGCTGCGTCACGCTGCTCAAGGTGCTCATGACCAACGTCTGCGTCTACGATTGCTGCTACTGCGTGAACCGCGCGAGCAACGCCGAGGCACCCCGAGCCGCATTTACGCCTCGCGAGTTGGCCGACCTCACCATCGGCTTCTACCGCCGCAACTACATCGAGGGGCTGTTCCTCTCCTCCGGTGTCGCCGGATGCCCCGACCGCACCACCGAGCTCATGATCGAGGCCCTGCGCATCCTGCGGGAGGAGTACGGCTTTCGCGGCTACATCCACACCAAGGCCATCCCCGGCACCTCGGTGGAGCTCATCGACGAGCTGGGGCACCTGTCCGACCGTCTCTCGGTGAATCTGGAGCTGCCGAGCCGGCAGAGCCTGGGGCTTTTGGCCCCCAACAAGTCGCGTGCGTCCATCCTGGCCCCCATGCGGCATATCTGCGACTCCATCGCCGACGATGCGGAATCGCGCTCGCTGGCGAAGAAGCGCACTACGGTATACCTGACGAAGAAGAACGCCCGGAAGGCACGGGCCTTCGCGCCGGCGGGCCAGTCCACCCAGATGATCGTCGGAGCCACCCCGGAAAGCGACTACCAGATCCTGAACCTGTCGGCGGCCCTGTACACCCACCTGTCGCTGAAGCGCGTGTTCTTCAGCGCCTACCTCCCCGTCGTGTCCGACCCGCTCCTGCCCGCCACCGACGCCGTGCAGCTGAACCGCGAGCACCGCCTCTACCAGGCCGACTGGCTCTTGCGCTTCTACGGCTTCAACGTGAGCGAGATCATCGACGAGGAGAACCCCTTCCTCGCCCCCGATGTCGATCCGAAGGCGAACTGGGCTCTGAACCACCTGGACTTCTTTCCCGTGGAGGTGAACAGCGCGCCTTTGGAGGCCCTTCTGCGCGTGCCCGGCATCGGCGTGCGCGGGGCGAAGCTCATCTGTCGGGCACGACGGCAGTCCACCCTCGGCGAGGCGGAGCTGAGAAAGCTCGGCATCGCCTACAAGCGGGCCCGCTACTTCATCACCGTGAACGGCGCCTGGGGCGGATCAGGAGTCGATTTCTCACGCGAGGCCCTGCACGCGCGGCTTTCGGCCCCTATCGACGGCGGTCGCCATGGGCGCCGCGCCGACCGCGCCCCAGCTGGCCAGATGAGCCTCTTCGAAACCGTGGAGGCACCGCCCGTACTGCCCGAGGCGAGCCCCGATGCGGCAACCGCCCGCGAGGTCGCCTTCGCCGCCCAGCGCCGGGCCCTTGAGGCGGCCGGGACGGCGACCGGGCGGCAAGCGGCCGCAACCGAGCCGGCATCGGTCGCAGAGCGCTCGATCGCCGACGGCCGCAAAACGCTCGACAGCCCGCTGCTCTCGGTGGCCTAGGTGGGCGCCATGAAGCATATCCCGAACGCATACGCGGAGGGCGCCCCTGCGACGCCCTCCCCTCCTCCCGACATCTACGACGAGGTGGCCTACGCCTACGACGGCTCCCTGGAAGGGCTGCTCTCGGCCGTCTTCGCCGCCTACGAGCGCCACGAGCGTCCCACCGATGTCGCGCCGGAAGAGCGCCTGCAGCCCCGTCTCGGCCAGCGCGTGGCGCTCATCCCCACCGACCAGGACCGGGCCCTGCGCGTCATGAGCACCCTGCGCCGCCAGTGCGGCCGCGCGGCAGCCCTGGCGGTGACCCGCGCCGCTTGCTCGGACGAGCCGGATGCGGGCACGGCGGTCTACCGCTTCGTGCGCTATGCCATCGACGAGCAAAAGCATCGCGCATGCGAGCACTGTCGCAAGCGCGCCTCCTGCGCAGGCCGCGGCGGCATGGGGCCGTGCCCCAAGCAGCGGGGCCGCGCCTTCTCGGACATCACGCATCCGGCCGTGGAGCGGCTCTTCCGCATTTCGCGCTCGGTCGGTCAGGAATGCGAGCATATGCGCCAGTTCGTGCGCTTCCAGCACCTCGCCGGCGAAGGAGCCGATGTATGGTTCGCCCGCGTGAACCCGAAAGCCTCGGTGGTGCCGCTTATCATGGATCATTTCGTGGAACGTCTCGGCGTGCAGCCCTTCATCATCTACGACGAGGTGCACCATCTCGCCGGCGTCTACGACGGCGGCGACTGGCAGCTGGTGAACACCGAGGGCGCCGGCGACTTGGAACGAGCGCTGCCCGACCGCACCGCCGACGAGGCCCTCATGAGCGAGGCCTGGCGCACCTTCTACAAAAGCGTCTCCATCGACGCCCGCTACCACCCGGAGCTGCGCCGTCAATTCATGCCCAAGCGCTTCTGGAAGAACCTCACCGAGCTGCAGGAAAGCCCTGCCGCCCTGCGCCCGCGCTACGCTGAACGCGGGTGAGCCGCGGCCGCGCAAACATCCCCGCCGGTGCGACGACGGCCCTACAAGCTGAATACCAGCTCGCCGGTCGGGGCGGTCAGCTTGCCGGGCACGGGGCACTCGCACTCATAGGCAATCCCTACGGCCGGCCCCACGTGAACGCCGATGACCGGACTGACGGGCAGCACCTCCACCGCGTGTCCCACCGCCGGCTCGATAGCCTCGCGCGCCCATTTGATGGCGGGGGCCGCCGATCCGATGTAGTGCACCACCACGCGCTTGAGCCCAAAGGCCTCGATCTCCTCTTTGAAGACGTCTGCCATGCGAGCAAGCGTCTTCTTCCACGTGCGCACTTTCGCCAACGTGGATGTCTCCCAATCGGCCACCGTGAGCACGGGGGAGATTTGCAGCAGACCGCCGAGCAACGCCGACGCACCTCCAATGCGACCGCCCGCCTTCAAAAAAGCAAGGCTCTCCGGAGCGAAGATGAACCGCGACGAGACGACCGAATCAATCGCCGCCTGCGCGCACCGCGTCAGATCGCCGCCCGCATCGCGCGCATCGCATGCATCGAGCACCGCGAACATCTCATCGCCGCAGTTCGACGTCGAGTCGATCAGCGTGCAGCGGAACTGCTTGTAGCGCTCCTTGCAGGCCCGAGCGCTGCGCACCGCCCCTTCGAACGTTCCGGACATCTTCGACGAGATGAAAACCCCGAGCACCTCATCGGCCGCCTGCGCCGCCTTTTCGAAAATCGTCTCCATCGCATGCTGCGAGGGCTGGCTCGACGTAGGCGGATTGTCGATCATGTCGGCGATATCCTCATAGAATGCATCGACGTCCATGTCGGCCTCGCGGTACTCACGACCATCCCGATTCACGAACAGCGAGACGACTTCGATATCGCGCTCCCGCACCACCTCGGCGGGGATAGAGGCGACCGAATCGGTGACGATCTTGACCACGACTTCTCCTTTCAGCGAGGCACCCGAAGGCATCCGCGCCGCACGCGACGGCGTATCGCGACGCTGCGGCCGCGATGGGCATTTTTGCTATCGTACACCATGTGCACGCTCGAAAACGCGCGCAGAGGAGAAGTTCATGCGACCGTTGAGCCAAAAGTCGGCTAATACTCTCGCATACCGCTGGCAGCTAGGCGCTACACGCCCGTGAAGTCGAAGGCCGGGATGAAGCTCTCCTCAGCGGCTCCCCCTTCTTGCCAGAAGTAGTCCTCCACTCCCAGCGCATCGGCGAAATCGAGCAGCTGCTCGTACTCGGAATCGGGTACCGTGGTCGCAAGCTCGGGACTCGCCGCCAGGGCCGCGGCCGCCCGCCTGTCGCCGGCTGCAGCGGCCTGAGCGATCACCGGCGTGTACTGGTTCATGAGCGAGAGCCGGACATCGCTCCCGAAGCGCTCGTGCAGAAGCCGCACCACGGCCTTGGAGTTATCCAGGGCCCCGGGCAGCATGAGATGGCGCACCACCACGCCGGAGACGAGGCGCTCCTGGCCGCGGAACTCGTCATAGCACGGGGCGCCAACGACCTCTACCATGGTCTGAAGCGCCGCGAGGGCCACCTCGGGGTAGTCGGCAGCATGGGAGTAGCGAGCCGCCAGCGCCGCATCGGCGTACTTGAAGTCGGTGAGGTAGGCGTCCACGAAGCCGACGTTGCCGCGCACCGCCTCCACGGTCTCGTAGCCGCCCGTGTTCCACAACACCGGCAGCGCCATGCCCTGCTCGCGCGCCAAGGCAACCGCCGCGCGGATCTGCGGCGCGAAGTGCGTCGGCGTCACGCAGTTGATGTTCAGCGCCCCGGCCGCCTCAAGCTCGCCCATGATGGCGGCCAAGCGCTCGACAGTGATTGCCCGGGCCGCCTCGCCCAGAGCGATAGAGGCGTTCTGGCAATAAACACAACGCAGAGGGCAGCCGGAGAAGAAGATGGTGCCGCTGCCGTCCTCGCCGGAGATCGGCGGCTCCTCCCAGAAGTGCAGCGCCGCCCGGGCCACGAGCACCTCGCCCGCAGCTCCGCAAACCCCGCGCTCCCCCGCCGCCCGATCAACGCCACACCTCCGGGGGCACAGCTCGCACGACAACGGCAACGCGTAGAGGGGATGCGGGATGCCTTGACCGAGCGAGTTCCGTAGCGAACGGAAATGCCCTGTGGGCATTTCCGCCGAGCGAGGACTGTCTGAGCGAATCAAGGTATCGCGCAGCTCTGATTCCGGCGAGTCACAACTAGTTGTTCGAGTAGTCGAAGTCGTCGTTATAGGGAGCGAAGTCGTCATAGTCGTCGTAGTCGTGATCCTCGCGGAAGTGGTCGTGGCCGCAACCGTCCTCGTCGTCGTAGGCGCTCCAGTCCTCGTCCTCCTCGGAGGCAGGGTGCCCATAGGCCTGCTCGGCGCGCGTCCAGTCGAGCCCGGCCCGGGCTCCGGCCGCCTCGTCCTGATACACCAGAGACAGCGCCGCCGGCGCCATATCGGCGCCTCCGATGACCACCAGAAGCTCCAGCAAGTGCATGGTCGCCTCCACTCCGGGCAAAATCACCTCGGCGTCGTCGGCGGCCATGAGCGCCGCGGACAGCTCGGCCAGGAGCATCTCGGCCGTGTAGTCGCCGGTGTAGCGCTGCTGGCGCACGGCCTGTACCACAGGATCGGCGGAGACGGGGCTGAACAGCGGAATCTGGTCGGCGTCCAGCGCTCCCACCGAACGGGCCGAGGCATCGTCCAAGGCCACGGCCTCGATGGCGCTCACCAGATCGGCGGCCAAGGGCAGCGTGTGGGTATTGCGCAGAAGCTGCGCGCGGCCCGGTGCCCCCACTTCCACCACTTCTCCGAAGATGGCGTCCAGAAGCCGGCGGACATCGTCGGTCAGCTCGGCTTCGGTGGCCACCGGCCCCAGAAGGTTCTCGCGGGCGAATGCATCGGCGGCCACAAGCGAGCGTACCGTCGCCGGTGCCTCCACCATGATCAGGTCGTTCACCGTCGCCACGGCGTTGATCTCGCGGGCGAAGTTCGGCGTGGCGGCCGACAGATCGACCAGCGTGGAGCCCGGGGCCGCCGTCGTGACGAGCCCCTCGTCGCCGAAGTACAAGTCCTCCAGCGCCGAGCCGGAGGTGGTAAACGTCACCACGATGTCCGCCGAGGCGACATCGGAGGCTCGGGAGAAGCCGGCGTCAGCCAGGCGTCCCTCCACGGCCCCGATGAACGACGGGGCTCCCACGTAGGCGTACGACTTCGCCATTACTTGTCTCCCTTCACCTTGCGGGCGATGCGATCGGCCACGGACAGGTTCTCGCGCTTGTCGTGGCCCCAGAACACCACGGCCAGCATATCGGCGCCCACATGAGACCCGATGACCGGACCGATGTTGCACACCAGGCACAAAAGCCCGGGCGCCTCCTTTTCCAAGGCCTCCTTCAGACGCGCGGCATCTTTGGGGCAGTCGGCGTGGCCCACAATGGCGACATGGGCCTGACCGGCGTCGTCGACGTTCTTCTTGTAGTATTCCGCCAGCTGCTTGATGCCCTTCTTGCGCCCCCGGGCCACGCCGACCAGCGACAGCGTCCCGTCCTCGGCGATGACGAGCAGCGGCTTCACATCCAGGGCGGCACCGGCCACGGCAACCGAGGCGGGAATGCGGCCGCCGCGGCGCAGGGCCTCCAGATCGTCCACCATGAACTCCTCGTTCACGAAGCAGCGGGCCTCCTCGGCCCAAGCGGCCAGCTCGGCGGCCGACATGCCCTTCTCGTGCTGCACCAGCGCCTCGTAGACGAGCAGACCCTCGGCCACGCTGGCCAAATGGGTGTCCACGATATGCAGCTCGAAGTCCGGGTGCTCGGCAAGGACTTGATCGCGCACGACGCAGGCGGCGTCGAAAGAGGCGGACAGACCGCTGGAGAACGCCAGGTACACCGCCGGCGTCCCCTCCTCGGCCGCCGCCGTGAACGTGTCGGTGAGCGTCTGCAGCGTCACCTGGGCCGTCGAGGGCTCGGCGCCCTTGCGCATGGCCCCGTAGAAGGCCTCGGCCGACACGGACTCGAACAGGTCGTCCTCGAAGGTGCCCCCCCCCCCGTCGACGGTGTAGGGGAACTTCATGAGCGTGACGCCTGGGCGCCGCACCACCGAGGCGGGCAGATCGCAGCAGGAATCGATGATCAGGTGGCATTTCGCCATAGAGCGTCCTCTCTATAGAATATGTCGCAGCTCGGCCACCAGCACCCGGCGGCGCTCGTTGAGGCCCAGCTCCAGACCAACAGGATAGGTGTGGGGGTTCAGCATGCGCAACTGAGTTTCATCAAGGGTTTCCAAACCAACACAAGCGCGGGCGCGGGCGGCCATGGCGCTGCGGTCCTCCGGCGCGAGCACCACCTTGCCGACGCGGGCCAGCGGGCGCAGCAGCGTCTCGAAGCGCAGGCCCGAGAGGTTCTTCTGGCGCAAATCGTCCATGGGGTCCACGATGACCTCCCGCGCATCCGGCGTCTCGTTCACGTCGAAGACCATATCGCCGGCGATGCGGCCGTCGGACTGGTAGTACCGCCGCACGTCGAGCACGCCCGGGGTGGTGAGCTTGGCGGCCGATTCGGAGATCTTCAGCCGCGCCGTCCAGGGAGCGCCCTCGCCCGCGCGGACGGCGGCCAGCTTGTAGACGCCGCCCAAGGTGGGCTGGTCGTAGGCGCTCGCGAGCTTCGTGCCCACGCCGAAGGACATGACGTCGGCGCCTTCCTCCAGCATCGACTGGATGGTGTACTCGTCCAGATCGTTCGAGAGCACGATGCCGCAATCGGTAAGCCCCGCCTCATCCAGCATGCGCCGGGCCATCTTCGAGAGCCACGACAGGTCGCCCGAGTCGATGCGGATGCCGGCCAGACGCTCGCCGCGCTCGCGCATTTCCAGGCCCACGGTGATGGCGTTTCTGATGCCCTGCTCCACATCGTAGGTATCCACCAGAAGGATGCAGTTGTTCGGGAAGATGCGGGCGTACTCGCGGAAGGCGGTGAGCTCGTCGTCGAAGGACATGACCCAGGAATGGGCGTGGGTGCCCGAGACCGGGATGTCGAAGAGCTTGCCGGCCAGCACGTTCGAGGTGGAGGCGCAGCCGCCCACCACCGCCGCGCGCGATGCCCACACGCCGCCTAGGCCCTGGGCCCGGCGCAGGCCGAACTCCGCCACGGGGCGCCCCTTGGCGGCGCGGCACACACGGGCGGCCTTGGTGGCGATGAGCGTCTGGAAGTTCACCATGTTCAACAGCGCCGTCTCGATAAGCTGGCACTGCATGATGGGGCCGGTGACCCGCACGAGCGGCTCGTGGGGGAACACGATCGTACCCTCGGGCACCGCGTCGATATCCACCGACAGGCGCAGATCGCGCAGATACTCCAGGAAGGCCGGATCGAACAAGGGGCCGCCGGCCGGAGCGTCCAGCGAGGCCAAATAGGCGATATCCTCCTCGCTGAAGCGGAACGTCTCCACCAGGTCGGCCAGCTGGGCCATGCCGCAGGCCACCGCGTAGCCTCCCTTGAAGGGATAGTCGCGGAAGTACATGGTGAAGCAGGCCTCCTCGCCCGCTTTCTCGGCGTCCCAGTAGCCCTGGGCCATGGTGATCTGGTACAGATCGGTGAGCAGCGCGTAGTCCACGTTCATGAGTGAGGTGCCTCCCTAGTTTCCGGTGCCGTTGCCACCGTTGCCGCTCTGCGGGCCCGAGCCCGCACCCGAGCCGCCGTCGGCCTTGGGCTTGCGGGAGCGGCGCCGGCGCCGAGGCTTGGAAGCGCC
The DNA here is from genome assembly GCF_024462535.1 of Adlercreutzia sp. DFI.6.23. Lineage (NCBI taxonomy): Bacteria > Bacillati > Actinomycetota > Coriobacteriia > Eggerthellales > Eggerthellaceae > Adlercreutzia > Adlercreutzia sp. DFI.6.23. The sequence goes on along the minus strand of NZ_JANGBP010000010.1, from coordinate 51,584 downwards.
CGTGTCCGCCTTAGCCCCGTCGCTGCGGGACGCGCCGCCCTGCTCGGCCCGCAGCCCCGAGGACTTCTGGCCCGGCCGCGGCGAGGCGCCCTTGGGCTTGCCGTCGCCCTGGCCGGAGCGAGAGCGGCCCTGGGAGCCCTTGGCCCTTTGCGCTTTCCCCTGGCCGCCCTGATTGCCCTGGCCGCTCTGGTTGCGGCCGCCGTCCTTGGGGCGCGCGCCGTCCTTGGGCCGCGAGGCCGTCCCGGAGCGCTGACGGCGCGGCTTCGGCGATGCGGCCCCCTCGCCGCGCGCGCCCTCCTCGCGGGAGGTGGACACGCGCTCCAAACCGCGCCCGTCGTCGGCCGCCGACAGCTTCGTGGAGCGGCGGCGCTTGCGGGGCGGGGCGGCCGGTGCCGGAGACGCCGCCTGCGTCCCCGCCGAGCGCGAGCCGCCGCGCCCGCGGCCCTCGGAGCCGCCGCGGCGCGAGCGCCCCGCCTCGCCCGATCCCTTGCGCGATCCGCCGGTATGGCGCACCTTGGCGCCCTCGGCCAGCTTATCGGCCCCGGTGAACTGGCTCGTCGAGAAGATGAGCGCCTCGCCGCCGATGAGCCCGCGATCGCTCGTCGCCTCTTCCCAGGCCTCCTCCCCCACGGCATTGGGCCGCGTAGCACCCTCGGGCGCCGAATCGAAGTCGGACAGGGGCACCTTCACGGGCTTTTCCCCCTCCACCTTCAGCGACACGATCTCCCGCGGCACGTCGTGATCGACCACCTTGGCAGGCCCGGCCGGCGTCTGCACCGTGGCGTTCAACTTGGGAGCGCGGCTCTTGAAGTCCTTGTAGGCATCGAACTCGTAGCGCAGACAGCACATGAGGCGCCCGCACAGCCCCGAGATCTTCTGGGGGTTCAGCGAGAGCCCCTGCTCCTTGGCCATGCGGATGGACACGGGGCAGAACTCGCCGCCGAGTCGCTTGCAGCACAGCTCCTGGCCGCAGTGCCCGATGCCGCCCACCATGCGGGCCTCGTCGCGCACGCCGATCTGACGCATGTCGATGCGCACGTGGAAGCGGGCCGCCAGCTTGCGCACCAGCTCGCGGAAGTCGATGCGCTCCTCGGCCTCGAAGTAGAAGACAGCCTTGTCGCCGTCGAGCAGAAACTCCACGGACACCGGGTGCATGTCCTCGTGGTACTCCCGGGCCATCTCCTTGAACACCGGCAGGGCCTCGGCGGAAGCGCGCTCCATCTCGGCCGCCTGCTCGATGTCCTCCTCGGTCGCGATGCGCTCCACGGGGCGCAAGGCGCTCTTCAGCGCGCGCACCTGCTCCTCGGACACCTCGATAACCTCGCTCGCGGCGATGCCGAACTCGGTGCCCCGGGCGGTACGCACCACCACGGGCATGTCTTTCTCTATATCCAAATCGCCCGGATCGAACCACAGCGTCCGGGGGTTGAAGGTCAAGTTAATCGGTGCGACCCGAACCATGAACAACCTCTCTTACGTCGAACAGCAACGTGTCCAAGCACGTTTCTGGGGATACATTATAGGCCAGCGCCCGCTCGCAGGCGTCCACCTGGGAGCAAGCTGCGGCGATGGCCGCCGCATCGGCGCCGGAGAACAGCGCGACGAGCGTGTCGCGCACATCGGTGTTGATGACCAGCTCCGGCGTCCCGCAGGCTACCATGAGCCCATCGCGCAGCCACGAGCGAACCATGGCCGTCGTCTGGCGCAGACACTCGGAGGTCTTCGCCGACAGCTGGCGCTTGTTGCGCGCCTCTATCTGGCGGATGGCCGACTTCGCGAGGAAGTCGGCGTTCTCGGCAAGCTCCGCCTCCTGGGAGGCGCGCACCTCGTCGAGCGGCGCCTTCGACGCCTCCACGAGCGCGCGGGCCATCTCCACCACATCCCAGTCGTCGGCGGCGCCCAGGCGTGCCAGGTCGGAGAAGAGCCGCGTCCGGAAGGCGAGGCGCTCGCTTCCCGGCGCCCGCAGAAACGCCACGGCCGAGGTGATGGAGCCGCCGCAGGCCTCGATGGCCTGGCGCGCTTGGGCCGGGTCGGCGCCGGTGTTCTGGGCCACGATGCCCGCGGCCTCCGAGGCGGGAATGTGGCGGAAGGGCACCACCTGGCATCGGGAGACGATAGTGGGCAGCACCGACTCGCGGGTACGGCCCAGAAGGATCATCACCACGTCGTCGGCCGGCTCCTCCAGTGTCTTCAGAAACGCGTTGGCGGCGCTCGCGCCCAGCTGGTCCACACGATCCAGAATGTAGATCTTCTTGTCGGCCTGAATGGGAGAGAGCGCCGTGTCGGCCACGATCTCGCGCACCTGTTCCACCAGATACCCGTTCGCGCCGGCCGGGGCGAAATAGCGCACGTCGGGGTGCTTGCGCCGCAAAATGCGCCCGCAGCGGTCGCAGGCGCCGCAGGAACCGCCCCGCGGCCCGCGCGGCCCCTTCGGGCACAGAAGCGCCTGGGCGAGCGCATAGGCGGCCTGGGTCTTGTTGGAGCCGGCCGGCCCCACGAACAGGTAGGCCTGGGTCACCCGCTCCGAGACCACCGAGGCGCGCAGAAACTCGCGCACCTTGGGCTGTCCCAGAATGTTCTCGAAGGCGTCAGCCACGGGCGCCCTCCTTCGCCTTCGCTTCCTTCTCGGCGCGCTTGGCCGCCATTTCCCGTGTGACGAGGGCATCCAGATCAGCCCCGCCGGCCAGCGCCGCGGCGGCCTCCGGCAGCACGGGCGATACCGCCTCCAGCACGGCGCGGAACGTGTCGGCGCGGTGCACCCGCGACAGCACCGTCCTCACCCGGGCCGGATCGGCCTCGGCGATCTGCTCGAAGCCCACGGCCACCCGGCTGTGGAAGGCGTCGCCGGCCAATTCCAGACGGTCGGTTCCCTCGCGGCGCCCCATGCGCGAGCGCACAGCCGAGGCGGGGGCCACCAGAAGCACCGTGGCGTCGGGCACCACCCCGTCGCAGGCGAACCGGTTCGCCGCGTCGATGAAGGCGCCATCGAGCCCCCGGCCGCAGCCCTGGTAGGCCACCGTGGAATCGTAGAACCTATCGCACAGAACCACCGCCCCGCGCCCGAGTGCCGGGCGGATGACCTCGTCGACGATCTGGGCCCGGGCCGCCTCGTAGATGAGCAGCTCGGCGCGATCGCTCATGGCCTCGTGGGCCGGGTCAAGCACGACGGCGCGCAAAGCCTCGCCCACGGCGGTGCCCCCGGGCTCGCGCAGGCGCACCACCTCGCGGCCGGCGTCTTCCAGAAGCCGTGCGAGGAAGCGGATCTGCGTCGATTTGCCGGCGCCGTCGCCCCCCTCGAAGGTGACGAAGACGCCCGTGTTCGCGGGCGCTGCCACAGCTGCTAGGCCCCTTCCCGCTCGGCGGCGGCGCACGCGCGCACAGCATCGGCCACGGCGTCGGCCACGCGCGAATCGAAGGGATCGGGCATGATGAACTCCTCGGTCAGCTCCTCGTCGGAGACGAGCGCGGCCAAAGCCTCGGCGGCAGCCAGCTTCATAGGCTCGGTGATGCGCTCGGCCCGGGCCTGCAGCGCCCCCTTGAAGATGCCGGGGAAGGCGATGACGTTGTTCACCTGGTTCGGGAAGTCCGACCGTCCGGTGCCCACCACGCGCGCCCCGGCGGCACGGGCCTCATCGGGGAAGATCTCGGGGGTGGGGTTGGCCATGGCGAACACGATGGCGTCGTCGGCCATGGAGGCGACCATGTCGGGCGTGATGACCCCGGGGGCCGAAACGCCGATGACGATGTCGGCGCCTTCCATGGCGTCGGCCAGCGTACCGGACTTGTCCTCCAGGTTCGTCACCTCGAGCATGGCCTCCTGGGCCGGGTTCATGCCCTCGTAGGACGAGCTTAAGATGCCGCGGATGTCACACATGGTCACGTTCGCGAAGCCGTAGGAGAGCAAAAGCTTCGCGATGGCGATGCCCGCCGAGCCCGCGCCGTTGACGACCACGCGCACCGATTCCTTGTCCTTGCCCACAAGCCGCAGCGCGTTGATGATGCCCGAGAGCACCACGATGGCCGTGCCGTGCTGGTCGTCGTGGAAGACCGGGATGTCCAGCGCGTCGTTCAGCCGCGCCTCGATCTCGAAGCAGCGGGGGGCGGCGATGTCCTCCAGGTTGATGCCGCCGAAGGCCGGGGCGATGCGGATGACCGTCTCGACGATCTCGTCGGTGTCCTGGGTGTCCAGGCAGATGGGGAACGCGTCCACGCCGCCGAAGGCCTTGAACAGGGCGGCCTTGCCCTCCATAACCGGCATGGCGGCCTCAGGGCCGATATTGCCCAGACCCAGGACCGCGCTGCCGTCGGAGACGACGGCCACCGTGTTCGCCTTCAGCGTGTAGTCGTAGGCCGCCTCGGGATTCTCGGCGATGACCTTGCAGGGCTCGGCGACGCCGGGCGTGTAGGCCACGGCCAGATCATGGCGCGTGGCGATATCCATCTTCGGATCGAAGGCGAGCTTGCCGCGCCATTCGGCGTGCTTGGCGAGCGATTCCGCTGCGATATCCATAGGTTCCAAGTCCTTAGAACGATTTCTCCCGTGTAAACCCGCCTATTGTACCCCCTTCCCGCCGCCGCGCCCCCGCTCGCCCCTCCCCTGCGCACAAGTTCCACCCGCCGCACAAGTTTCGACCCCTAAGCCAGACTTGCGTATCGCGCCCTTCCCCGTCGCACCCCACCAGTCACGCGCGCTTCGCGCCCCCTCACCCTTGACCCCCCAGCACCACCCTCTTACCGCTCGCATCTGCAAAACCTTTCCAAGCAATCCCGAAGCCGCATTTGGGCAATAATTTCGACTTGTTAGACTTTCGCCCCCCTTGGCGACCTCCGCTTTGAGCTATATTGGGCAGAAAACGACCTAATTGCCCGGAAAATCTGAGAATATCTCCCAAGGAGACTCTAACAACTCGAAATTCTTGCTCCAAACAGGCCCGACTATTGGATGGAGGCGTCCGTGAACGAAGAGACCCCCGAAACGATGGCCAGAGGCGAAATGCCTACTGGCGAAAACGTGCCCCACGAAAGGTGCCCCCGACAGCCATTGGCTACCGAACGCCTTGACGCCGAGACGGTAGGCGAGGCGGTTTACGACGCCATTCGCCAATGCGCCGTGACGTTGCGGCCCGATTTCCAGAAGGCCGTGGAAGCGGCACGCGATGAAGCGGCGCCGGAGAGCCGGGAGGCCGGCGTGCTCGACCGCATCCTGGAGAACGCCCGCATCGGCGTGGCCGACAACGTACCTATCTGCCAAGACACCGGCAGCGTGTGGGTGTGTTTGGAAGTCGGGGAGGCGCTCGCGGTGCCCGGCGACATCTTCAGCCGCGTGAACGACGCGGTGGCCCGGGCTTACACGGACGGCCGTTTGCGCATGTCGCTCGTGCGCAACGCCCTGTTCGACCGCGCCAACACTGGCGACAACACGCCCGCCTTCTGCGAGCTGAAACTCGTGCCCGGTGCCGGCGCCGTCCTGCACGTACTGTTGAAGGGCGGAGGCTCCGACAACGCCTCCCGCGTGGTCATGCTGCCCCCCGGCGCGGGCGCCGCCGGCGTGCGAAGCGTGGTACTCGACTGTGTGCGCGAGAAGGCGGCCAACGCCTGCCCGCCGCTCGTCATCGGGCTGGGCGTGGGCGCCACCTTCGACAAGGTGGCGGGGCTCGCCAAGCACGCCCTTCTGCGCGAGGTGGGAAGCCCCGCCGCAAGCGCCGAGGCGGCGGCCTTCGAAGAAGAACTGCTGGCGGAGGTGAACGCACTGGGCATCGGTCCTGCGGCCCTGGGGGGCGCCCCCACGGCCCTGGCCGTGCACCTGGAGACGGCCCCTTGCCACATCGCGGCCCTGCCCGTTGCCGTGAACATGGGCTGCTGCGCCATGCGCAGCGCGTCCATCAAATTCATTTAGCGCCCCACCCCGAAAGGAACCCCCATGGCGAAAACCGTCTCCCTCACCCTGCCACTGACCCGCGCGGACCTCGCCGATTTGGAGGCCGGCGACGAGGTGCTGCTCTCGGGCCCCGTCTACGCCATGCGCGACGCCGGCCACGAGCGCGCCCTGCAATGCTTGGAAGACACCGGCCGCCTCCCCTTCGATCTGGAAGGCGCCACCCTCTTCTACGCCGGCCCCACCCCCGCGGCGGCCGGGCGCCCCTTGGGCTCGGTCGGCCCCACTACCGCCAGCCGCATGGATTTCGCCACGCCGGCGCTCTTCGAGGCCGGCATCGTCGCCGCCATCGGCAAGGGCAAGCGCAGCCCCGAAGTCGTGCGTTCCTGCCAGGAAACCGGCAGCGTCTACCTCTGCACCGTCGGCGGCATCGCCGCGCTTCTAGCGAAATCCATCACCGAAAGCGAACTTGTCGGCTGGGAAGACCTCGGTACCGAGGCTCTGCGCAAGCTCACCCTGAAGGACTTCCCCGCCTACGTCGCCGTCGACACAAAAGGCGGCGACCTCTACCGCAAGATAGAAACCGCCGCCCAATAAGCTCGACAATCCAGCACTACTCGATCCAAACCAAGCCAACCACGCGAGAAGCGCTCGGAGGTGCCTGATCGCAGACCTCTGAGCGCCCCCTGGAGAACGCGATAGTTAAGAAATAGCCCCACGTCAGCAGCAAGCGTGCCGGGATGGGACCGACTTATGTGCGTTCCTTCCGCTATTTCTTTGATCGCGTTCGGAAGGGGATAAAGCGCTCAGCGGGCTGCGATCAGGCACCTCCGAGCGCTTCCCCGGCAGAACTACTTTTTGGAAGCCGTCTTCCGGCCGCCCCTGGAGCGCGCCCCCTTCTTCTCGGCCTTCGCCTTCTCTTCCTCCTCCTTGCCCGGGCAGTCGAAGTTCGGGCACAGCTTCCACGGCCCGCGAGCCGTCTTGATGACCACCATAGGCGCGCCGCAGTGCTCGCATACCTCCTCGGTGGGAACGATGTCGCCGTACTGGGGCAGCGGGTAGCGCGTCTGGCACTCGTCGAAGTTCTCGCAGGTGATGGAGCGCTTCAGCGTGCGCGGGTTGCGCCGGGCGATGAGGTTCTTGTCGAGGCCGCGCTCCACGCACACGGGGCACTTGCCCACCACGACCTCGGGCTCCTGGTTGGAGGGGCAGGCAGGGTCGATGCACTGCACCCGGGGCTTGCTGCGGAAGGCGGTCACCTTCACCTGGGGCATGCCGCAGGTGGGGCACTTCTCGGGCACGGCCTCGATCTTGCCCTTGGGAAGCGGGTAGGTCACATCGCAGTCGGGCCAGCCGGCGCACCCGATGAACATCGACTTGGTCTTGTGGCTCGCCTTCAGTTGCAGATCCTTGCCGCACTTGGGGCACGGACCTACGTAGGCATCGGCGGCCACGGCGTCGGAGAGCGCGTCGGCCACCTCCTCGGAATGGGGCATGAGGTTCGCCAGCTCCTGCGCGAGCAGGTTGCGGGAGGTCTCCACCACCTCGGCCTTCGTCTGCTCCCCGTCGGCGATGCGGTCCATGGAGCGCTCCAGCTCGGCGGTCATCTCCGCATGGGTGATGTGCGGCGCGAACTTGTCCAGGGCGTCGATGACGGCGATGCCCAGCTGCGAGGGCTCGATGGGGTCGTTCTGCACGTACTTCACCTGGTAGAGGCGCTCGATGATGGAGGCGCGGGTCGATTTCGTGCCGAGGCCCAGCTTCTCCATCTCCTGGACGAGCTTGCCCTGGGAATACCGCGCCGGCGGCTCGGTCTGCTTTTTGGTGCAGGTGGCGCCGTTGAAAGCGATGGTGGCGCCCTCGGAGAGCGCGGGGAGCTGCTCGTCCTTCTTCAGCCCGTAGGGGTAGATGGCGCGGAAGCCCGGCTCGGCCAGCACGTCGCCCTTGGCCACGAAGGGCTCGCCGGCCACATCCAGCGTCACCTTCGTGCCCTCCACGGTGGCCGGCCCCGAAAGGGTCGCCAAGAAGCGGCGGGCAATGAGGTTGTACAGTTTGTAGTCGGCCGCGGACAAATCGTCGGGCGTGGCGGCCGCCGTGGGGTAGATGGGCGGGTGGTCGGTGGTCTCGGTCTTGCCGCGCGTGGCCTTCAGGGGGGCGGCGGACAGCAGCTGCTTGCAGTAGGGGCCATAGGCGGGGTTCGCCGCGATGGCGTTCACCACCTCGGCCAGATCCAACGAATCCGGGTACACCGTGTTGTCCACGCGGGGGTAGGAGATGTAGCCGTCCATGTACAGGCTCTCGGCGATGCGCATGCAGCGGGCGGGACTGATGCCCTCGGCCGAAGCGGCAGCCATGAGCGAGGTGGTGTTGAAGGGCACCGGCGCCGGAACCTTGCGGCGCTTCTTCTCCACGGAGGCCACTCGCGCACTCACGGCGCCTTCCACGCGGGCCATGGCGGCCGCAGCCTCGGCCTCGGCCTTGAAGCGGGCCGTGGCATGGGGCGCCTCGAAGGCCTCGGGGCCGTCGCCGGCGGTGGGGCCGGCCGCAGCGACACCGTCGAAGGCACCGCGGATGACCCAGTAGTCCTCGGGCACAAACGCCATGCGCTCGCGCTCGCGCTCGACGATGATGGCCAGCGTCGGCGTCTGCACGCGCCCGGAGGAGCGCACGTTGCCGTAGCCGGCGAACTTCACCAGCGTGAGGTAGCGCGTGAGCACCGCGCCCCAAATGAGGTCGATGTCGCGGCGCGACCCGCCGGCGGCGGCCAGGTCGTCGTCCATGGGCACGAGGTTGGCGAAGGCATGGGTGATCTCCGGCTTCGTGAAGGCGGAGTAGCGCGCCCGCGACACCGGCGCCGTGGCGTTCACCTCGCGGCAGCACGACAGCGCATCCGAGCCGATGAGCTCGCCCTCGCGATCGAAGTCGGTGGCGATGACGATGGAGTCGGCCTTCTTCGCCAGGTTCTTCAGAGAGCGGATGATGTCCTTCTCCTTAGGCAGCTTCTCGATGGGCGCGTAGATGAGATACGGCAGCGCCTCCATCTTCCACCCCTTGAGCTCCACGCCGTCGGCGGTGAAGGGCTTCTTCTTTTTGAAGGGGGGCTTGGCAAGGCTGTCCGGCACGACAGCGGGCAGCATCTCGCCCTCGGCGGTGACGCCCTCCCAGCCGCCACGTTTCTTGTAGGTAAGGCTCGGGGTGAAATCGGGCTCCAGGATGTGGCCGCGCAGGCCGATGGTCACCCACTCCTCCCCTTCGACTTCGAACCGGTAGACCGGCGTGTTGAACACCTTGTCGGCTTTGGGCTTGGAAGCGCCCAGAAGATCGGCGATCTTCACCGCCGCGTCGTTCTTCTCCGTAACGACCAGTTTCACGGAACCATCCTCCTTCTCGGCCGCGTGATGCGGCCCTCACGTTCGCACGATTTACCCCACCTTGAGATTTTTACGTGCGCGGGGTTTTGTCTGGGCAGCCGCGCCGCCTTGGGGCCGCGCGAATGCGTGGGGCCTAGGATACACGATTTGCCGCGAAGCCGTGCGAGAAAGTCGTTGAATCCGCGCGTCCCCGCATGCGGCCCCGTTTCGCGCTCGCGCGCCCCGCGCCTGAGATCCTTCGCCTGCACCGCATTCGCGCACGAAACCGTCCTCGCAAGGTTCCCGTAAGGTCGATGACCGTTTCATGGGCGTCCCGTAGTCGATTTATGAAGACGGATCCTGCGGGTTACCATAGATGCCGGACGCCGTCGAATCGCAGCATTCGACCCGCGAATACCGAGCATCAACGTACCCCCGGCGGCGCCTTCGCGCAACGTGACCCACCCCGAGGAGATTCCGTGGACAGCAAGATCATCAAAGCCTTCATCGGCCTCATTGCCGCCTTCATCCTCGTCATCGCCGTTTTCGGCATCCTGCCCCAGCTGGGCATGAAGGGTCCCTTCGAGAACTTCCAGAACCCCCTGGCCGGCCTGTTCGAGGGTGGCAAGAACGCCGCGGCCAATGCGGCCCTGGACGTCTCTGGCCTGAAATCGAAGGCCGAGAGTTCCCTGCGCGGCAACGCCGATCGCATCGCCGAGGCCACGGGCATGTCCTCCTCCCAAGTGGACGCCGCCATCGACGCGCTGGACATCCAGAGCTGGGAGGTGACGAGCCTGCCCGAGGGCGCCGAGAAGACCGGCTCGGCCAACGTCAGCTACAGCGGCACCGACGCCACCATCACCACCTACGACGACCCCTCCGTCGTCACCGTCACCGCCATGGGCCAGGACATCACCCTCGCCGTCCCCGACTCTGCTCAAAGCTACTTGCCGTTCCTGAGCTATTTGGGGTAGGCCACCAAAGTGCCGGACGCAGCCGCTGAGACTGCGGATTCAAGCAAATTTCACCCAACGCGGGCCGCCTTGAACCAGCCGCGCTCTCTTGCCCGCGAAATCTGGCAAGTTTTTTGAGGTTTTCGACATCGTCCCCCCCTAGCTGCCCCATGCCAAGCCAAAATCTTCCTCTGCAGCGACTTCGAGCTGGGAAAACACCACTTCATCCCCAGTGGGTATCCTCGCCTCCCGGCCCCTTACGTCGAATCCTCCAAAAACTCGCCACTTCGAGCCATCCAAAACAGCACGCAACGAGAAGGGCCACCCCCGAGCGACCCTTGCAACCATTCCCGGGCCATCCCCACTCCGTAAGTCGCCTTTTGTCGGCGAGGACTCTTCGGCAACCATTGCACAACATCGCACCGCAAGCATAATCGATTCGAATGACCCTCTCTCTCGTCGACAGTAACCTACTCGCTTCCGGAGAACCTGACCTCGTACTCTTGCCCAATAGCTGACCCCACCGTCGTCACATATTGTGCGAGCAGTGTCTCCGCTCTCTTCCTGGCGCGCTCCAAGAGCTCGGGGCTGTTCTCCACAGCCGACACCATTTCCGACTGAGCCGTTTGAAGCGCGAGACTTTGATCCATTGTTTCGATTTTCGTCAGCAACCCTGTATCAGCATAAACATCCGAAAACGATGTCTCATCGATTTGCGGAATTCCGAGAACCTGCGCTTCGGGAACGAAAACGGTTACCACGTTGCTTGCGTCAGGCCCCTCAATTCGCACCTGCGAAACGTCAACGCCAAGCTCAACGCTGCCGTCGTATTCAAACCATGCCTTCTTGTAGCCCACATTGATGCCAAAAATGATATCAGTACCGTCGTTGTAGATTTCTGCCACGTTATGAAAGGTACAATCTATAGTTGCGAGGTCAGCGATCTTCTTATACCCAGAAAAGTCGGGTTGTTCTTGCTTGTCGCACCCGGAAAGACCCAGCACGATAAACAGCGCCACGACAGCCACAAACAGCTGCTTACTCTGCCTCATTCTGCATCCCCTCTCGCCCAGACTCCTCTTTCGCGGAAACTTCCTCGAATTCGATCTGCCAAGCACTATCAAGTAAAGGTCTGATTAGCGCTTCGACGGTTTCACGCACGCTTTCCATCGCTTCAGTGCGAAGCCCCGCATCGCTGAACTCACTCGCGACGTCCTCCTTGCAGAGAGCAATCACATCTCGAACATCGGCCGTAGCGTTTTCTGGCAAGTAGCCGAACTTCGTTTCATCCAAAACTGGATCGGATATCTCCACATCTGGAAGCAAAACGGTAACCGACTTATCCTCATTGTTCACGCGAAAATCAATCGCAGACATGTCGTAGCTTGCTCGCACATGAGCTTCGTACTTAACTCGATAGTCTACGTTCTCCGCCCAAAGAAATTGACTCGTCTTATCCGCAATACCTTTATAGGTATAATCGACTACTTCCAAATCTCCGATGTCTACGGCACTTTTCAGCGTCGCGTCAGAGAGGTACTGCGTTTCATCGTTGTCGAGCGCTAGCGGTAAAGCGACCCCGAAAATCAAAATTATAAGAATCGCCACAACAACGAGACCGAGGATCTTGATCTTCAGCGGAACTTTTCTGAGAAAAGCCCTCCAGGCGCTTCCTCGACCTCCCACGAGTTCGTCAGGATCCTCTCTATGTCCACTTTTGCGCAAACGGTTTTCCCGTCCGTCGAGAGAAAGCTCCTCCTCGCTCTCCCAGCTGGCGAGTTCTTTGGGGCGTTGCGATTCGTTCTCCAAAGACGTTTCCTTCCAATCACCTACATTGCTTACACCACTTGCTCAAGACGATCATCTCGTATATCGTCTCTTGTGTAGGAACACATCCGATTACCCCACTCTGGAGGCGACATGAAAGTATTGCCGTACATCGTTGGAATCATTGTAGCAATTGTTGCAATCATTCTGCTTGCCAGTTCTTTTGGGATCATCGATATTCGTCTATGAGTCTCCCATCGCGCCTTCCGCACCCGCAACGGCACAATCGTATACGCCGCATCTAGGCACTAAGCTCCATTCTCCAAGTCGTACAGTTTTTCATAGACCCTAGCATTCACCTCGTTGTAATAAGCCAAATCTGCTGGAGAGAGCGCACCCGTGTCAACTTCGTTCATCTTTGCGGTCATGTCCGTGTACCGCTCCATGTAGGTATTGAAATCATCCAGCATTTCGGGAGCGTAGTCGGTTGACTCTTCGTATTTGTCCATGAAAGCGATGTACTCATCGAAGAACGCCTCATAGCTGTCCATATATTCTTTGAACGAAGGGGTGACCTCACCCGAAGCAGAAGCACCGCCCGTAGGCTCTTCGTCTTGATTAGTCTTTTGGTCGGGGGCATCCGTCGCCGCGCCATCATCGGCACCGACGTCCTCTTCGCTTCCGCCATTGGATACCCCCGAGCCACCCGACTCTTCTTCTTTTGGTGCTTCCAAGCTAAACGACATATAGCTTTTGTCCTCGTCGTATCCCAGATGGAGATAGTACCCTTCTTCGTTCCAGGCCCAAAAAGCATCGTTGTTCTTCGTGTATTCCACCGTAAAGCCTGCATCTTCGCAAGATGCCACATAGGCCCCGTACTGCTCACGCGTATAGTTACCAACATCCCCGTTGAACCACTGCGCTTTGTCGTTGTATATCACTCCATAGCTCGATTCGGGAGCCGGCAGCATCGCCCCCAGCCCCCGATCCGGCCATTGCATTTCTGCAAAACGATCCGTTGGATCGTGCCGATAATTTTCTAAAGCGGCCCTATCGCAGGCAGGGGCAATGGCCACGCCTGCAACAAAACATGCAACCGTCAGAGCCAGCAGCGCTTTCCTCAAATTTCCAAGCAATGAGAGATTCATAGCTCGATCCTTTCCAGACTATTCATCGTGCGTCAATTTGCGCACCACAATGACCGCACTGGGCAATGGCGCCGCGAGGAATGCTGTTCTTTGCACCACAGCTCGGGCACTCGACAACAACCATCTCCGGCGTAGCGTGTTGTTGGTAAGCCACTGCTTGAGGCCCCGGAACCTGACGATTACCGGCCGGGGCAGCCACAGACCCTGCCATCGCCGAAACGACACGGTTATTCTGTTCGTCAATGGCGGTATTCGTCGCCATCCCTCTTTTGATCATCAGCTTCAAGTTCCTTTTGACCACTTCTGTCGTCGTTCCCTCTGCAGAGGCAATCTCGGAAATCGATCCGGACGGGCTGTGAGCCAGAAGTGTTGAATAGCTTCGGTACGCCTTCACGAGTTGGCCCCATTCAATTCCGCGAACCAAAAGATAGGCGCCAAGAAACAACATTCCTACCGTACTGAAAACAGCTTGAGAGCTGTACAAATGGCCTTGGCCCAAAGAACTAAGTGCTCCCAGCACGAACAACACGCCGAGAACAATCTCCACCTTGGTTGCCGTCTCTCCTTTAACTCTCTCCTGTCCCATGCATCTTTCCTTTCTTCCGTCGTTCTGAATCAGAACGACCCCTTTCTGCTGAAAGCCTCTTCCGCTCGACGTTGTTGAGTAAGGCACGCAATCTGATTGAGCTCCCTTTCGGCTGCCGAAACGTCATGTATGCGTATCGCTTGATGCGCCCTCTCTATGGCATCATCGATTTCGCCATCAAGCGGTAAGACGATCGAGCTATCGCCAAAACGAAGACCATCTGCGACCCTCATGGCAAAGTCTGAAAGCTCACCATTCTTGCAAGAAGCGCTCATCGCTCTCAAGCGCGCAACCCGCTGATCCATTGATCGTACGGTAGCTTTGAGCGAAGTATTTGAGACCCTAAAGAATTTCAGGGCGTAACGCACCGCCACTACGAGCACGGAGAAGACAATGATTCCAATCATGAGCGCTGCCATCACGCTGTTAGCGACCATCGGAGCCAGCCTCCTCGGAGTTCTCTGTCCCCGGCACACCATCAGAAGCGACAGCATGTCCGCATTGTCCGCAGAACTTCATTGATGCTGCAAGAGGCGCGCCGCATTCCGTGCAGAAGCCTGCGTCTTCGGCGGCAGCCCCCGGAGCGGGCTTCGCCATATCCCAACCACAGCTTCCGCAGAACTTCTGCCCAGAGGGAACCGCACTTCCGCACGAGGGGCACGTCCGCGAAGAACCAGAGACATTCAAATTGCGGGCAACATCTGCGAAAGCGCCGCCGACCCCGCCGCCCATGCCGATTCCCATCCCAAGGCCCAATCCTGCGCCCATGAGGTCTGATGCGGTAGAGCCTGGATTGGTAGCCGCTCCTTCCAGCGTATCGAACGAGCGTTCCTGCACGTAGGTGTATCCGAGCAGCTCCATCTCGGCTCTTTTAGCCAATGCCTGCTTCAACGTTACAACGGCCGGATCGTCTTCCGGCACGCTGATGTCGTTGACGAAGAAATTGGTGAGACTGATGCCGTATTCAGCCATGACGGGCTCAATGCGTTCCTGAAGGTAGTCCGACAACTCGTCAAGGTAGCGATTGATCTCGAGGATGCCTATTTTGCGCTCGATGATGTAAGTAGAAATCGCATCCTTGACGCGAGCTACGTACACGCCGCGAAAGTACCGCATAATATCGTTCTTGGTGAACGAGGGTAACGTGCCCACAAGCTTCACCAAGAAGCGCTTCGCGTCATCTATCTGAATACCGAAAACGCCGTGAGACCTTACGGGGACGAACACTCCGAACACAGGGTCCTGAATCTGGATAGGCGAAGGCGTGCCCCATTTGACATCGAGGTTGAACTGCTTGCTGACGAACCAAACCTCTGCGCTGAATGGCGACTGACCGCCAAAGGGCAGATTGATGATCGTTTCCAAGAAAGGGATGTTGTTCGTGCTGAGGGTGTGGCGCCCGGCCTCAAAGACATCGAGAGCTTGGCCGCCCTTGAACAGAATGGCTTGCTGCGATTCGTTCACGATGAGCTGGGTCCAAGTTCCCAGCTCGCTGTCGGGGTACTTCCAGGCGAAAACGTCAGGATTGCCGTCGTACTTGACGACCGAGACGATGGCCATGCGGCCTCCTTCTTTCCTCGTCAGTCTCTCCATAAGCTGCGGCTTCATATTTGAAGTCGGTTCGTTAATGGTAGCACATATGCTTTCCCCATGAACATCGAACAGAAAAGACAGGCCCTGGGAAAGCGCATCCGTGCCGTGCGCGAGGAGCAGGGGCTTTCCCAGAGCCAGCTGGCCCTCATGATCGGCAGCAGCAAGTCCCACATCTGGCGCATCGAGACCGGACGGGTCGGCGTGGGCATCGATGATTTGGGCCGCATCGCCGATGCCTTGGGCTCGCCCGTGCGCGACCTGCTGACCTTCTAGCCGCGCTCGGGGAAGAGCTCGACCTCTCGGGCAGCTTGCGCCATCCTCTCGAAAAGCGCTCCATCAACAACACTTTCGCCATCGGGGTCGATGAGCGTTGCAATCTCCTTGTCCTCGAAGGCGTTTTGCAGATACCCCGCCACCGTCTCGAAAAACTCCACCATGGTAGCCCACCCCTCGCCATCGAGCTCCGCGGCTTCCGGCACGGGGTAGCCGCACGAGCGGCAGACGAAATCGACGAGGAACACCACCTGGTTTTCGGAAATGGAAGGTTGCGCATCGCCTCCGACGCCACCTTCGATCATCGCCGAAAGCTCCAAGGCCATCGACTTCAGCCACACGAGAAACACCGCGGACTGCAGAAAGCCCGGTGTCGCCTCTCCGCCCACCTCGCTGGCAAACTCGGCCTCCTCGCTGCCGTCCTCGAAGAGCGTCCAGATACCCAGCAGGTCGAGGTCGTCAACCTCGAAGAAATAGGTGCAGAACCACGTCCTCAGTCGTCGCACCGTAGACTCTATATGGGCGAAGGGATCCTCGTCTTCGCCTCCCAAGAAGTCGACGATGATCGCGCCCAGCTCGTCCCACAAGTGCTCCAAGCCCGTATCGTCCATAGATTCCCACCGAATAGCTTTATCGGCATAGGCGGGTGAACTCCGCACAAGTTCGGCGAACGCGTCCACCTCGGAGGTACCGAAGGCCAAGGTTTCGAAAAGATCGTCACCGACGATCTCGGCATAGCGCGCGAACAAAATGAGGTGCTGCAGGTAGCGCTCCTGAGCGCGCAATTCCTCGATGCGGTCCGCCAGAGCATCCGTCAGACTCCTCTCCCCGTCGAGAATCGGGGGCATGTCCTTGAGCTCGAACCCGTAGGAGCCCAGCACTACGATCTGCTTGAGCCGATCGATGTCCTCGGGGCTGTAGAGCTTGCGGTTGTTGGCCACACCCTCCCCCGAGCGCTCCGGGCACAGAAGGCCCTTTTCGTCGTAATGCTGGAGCGCCCTTGTCGTCACGCCCGTCAGCTTCGCCACTTGGCCCGCCGTCATGGGCCACTCGCAGTTCTCGCGTATCAGATCGTTGCTCGTCTGCATCTTCGGTTTGCGCGGCATGCCCTTCGCCCTTCGTCTCTTCCGCCAGACTTCCGCCGCACAGCATAAACCTCAACCCGACGTTGAGGTCAAGAGATTTCTTTCCCCCTACCGCGCGCCCTTGAGGCGGCGCTGGTAGGCGCGGACGATCTGCGAGAGGGTGAAGCAGACGACGAAGTAGATGAGGGCCATCAGCCCGAAGATGGCGAAGATCTGCACCGTGGAGTTGTAGCTGTTCATGAGAATCATGCCGCGGCCCATGAGCTCCTGCAGAGCCATGGCGCCCCACAGATACGACGTGTCCTTGATGGTGGTCACGAACTGCGAGAGCAGCGCCGGCACCATGTTGCGCAGGGCCTGGGGCAGGATGATGTACAGGTACATCTGTGGTGCCGAGAACCCCTGGGAGCGGGCGGCCTCGTACTGGCCCGCTGGCACGCTGGCCAAACCGCCGCGGACGATCTCGGCCACCGAGGCCGCGGTGAACAGCGTGAAGGCGAGCACCGCCGCGGGCAGGGGCGGCAGCTGGGCCACGAAGAACGTGAACATAATCCACAAAAGCAGCGGGGTGTTCTTGAACAGCTCCACGTAGGCGATGGCGAAGCCGCGCAACAGGCGGGAAGAGGATCCGCGCATGATGGAGATGACGGCGCCGAGCACGATAGAGCAGGCGATGGCCAGCGCCGAGATAATAAGAGTGAGTCCGAGCCCTTCCAAAAGGAAGCGGATGTTCGTCCAGGTGAGCAAAGCGGCGATGTCGCTCATTTCCGGCCTCCTCTCCGGCCCTTGCCCCTGCGACGGCCGCCGGTGCGGCCGATGGCGCCGCGCACCCGGGCAAGCCCGTGCCGATCCCGCGGCGTGCGGGGCGCCACGGTGCGGCGGTCGGGCCATGCCGGCGCGTCGATGCCGTAAAGTTCCGCATACGTGAGGTAGCGGCCCTTGTCCGCCACCGGGGGCACCAAGGTGCTCGTGCCTTCCACCATGGTCGTCACGCCTGCGGCCATGGCCTGGGCGGCCGCATGCCCGGTGATGTCGTGGGTGCCCGGCGTCACCTCCAGGGCGTCGGCCGCAAGCTCCTCGGTGGCGTCGCCGGTGGCCACATGGCGATGGGTGCCCATGCGCCTCTCCAGGTACACGGCGGCCCGGGAAAGCGGGAAGCAGATGGCGAAGTACAGCACGGCGGCGGCCACGTAGGCCGGCCCGTAGTAGCTCGTGTCGCCGGCGAAGGAGTTCGCGAAGTACATGAGCTCGCCGCCGGCGATGAGCGCGAGCACGGAGGTGTTCTTCACAAGGTTGGCGGCCTGCACGGCCAAAGGCGGCAGGATGATGCGCATGGCCTGGGGCAGGATGATGAGCGTCATGGTCTGCACGGGAGAGAACCCCTGGCTTTTAGCCGCCTCGAACTGACCGCGGTGCACCGAGCCGATGCCGCTGCGCACCACCTCCGACATGTAGCCGCCGTGATAGGCGCCGATAGCGATGACGCCGATCCAGAACGAGGCGATGGTAAGCCCGAGCAGCGGGAACACGGCGTAGAGCACGAACACCTGCAAAAGCAGCGGAATGTTCTGCACCGTCTCCACGTAGACGCGCGTGAGGGCGCGCAGGATGCGGAAGCGCGACACGGCGAACACACCGAAGACGAAGCCCAGAACGAGCGCGATAACGAGGGCCAGCGCCGAGATGGCCGCGGTCATGCCGAAGGCGGCCAGGATGTCGGGCCAGCGCGCAAAGAGCGCCTCCCACTTGTAGGGCGCGAAGATCTCCGTCATCGGGACGCGCCCCCTTCCGCGGCCGCCCCATCGTCGGCCGGATCCCCCTCCCCCAGGCCCGTGCCGCCGGCTTCCTGCTCGGCTTCCACGTCCGCCTCCGTGACCAGCGACAGGCCCCAGCGCTCCTTCAGCGCCCTAAGCGTTCCGTCGGCCTCCATGGCCGCGATGGCCTCGTCGACGGGCTCCGAATACTCGCCGCCCTTCTTCGTGGCCACGCCGTACTCCTGGGGCGCGAACTGCGTCGGCAGCAAGTAGGTGCTGTCGTCCTGGTAGCCCAAAAGAATGGAGCTGTCCACGGAAAAGGCGTCCACGCGCCCGGCCACGAGCGCGATCTTGATCTCGGGATAGGTGGCGTACTCGGCGAACTTCAGCGTGATGCCCGCCTCGGCGGCGGCCGCCCCCAGCTTGTTCTTGGTGGTGGCCGACAGCGCCACGCCCACGGTCTTGCCATCAAGGCCCGCCAAATCGGTGATGCCCGACTTCTTCAGCACGAGCACACCGATATGGTCGATATAGTAGGGCCGCGAGAAATCGTAAGTCTTCTTGCGCGCATCGGTGATGGTAAAGGTGGCGAGCGTCGCATCCAGCGTGCCGTTGTCCAGCATCGCCCCGCGGGTGGTCACGTTCACGCCCACAATCTCCAGCGCGTTGGGATCGCCCTTGATCCGCGCGGCGAGCTCGCGGGCCACGTCCACCTCGAGTCCCTCCACGCTTCCCGTCTCGGGGTTCTGGAAGCCGAAGCCGGGCACGTCGATCTTCGTGCCGACGCGCAGCACGTCGCCCGCAGGCGCGCAGCCGGAAAGCGGCAGCACCGCGCCACCCAAAGCCGCGCCCGCCGCGGCAGCGCCGGCCAACCGCACAAAGCCGCGCCGCGTGAGATACGTCCCGCGCATCCCAGTCATCCCGTTCACCCCAACCGTTTTGCCCGTCACGTTCATCGCGCACCCCCTCACAGTATCTTGGAGAGAAACGCCTGCACGCGCTCGTTGGAATCGGGACCGAAGAGGTAGGCCGGCGTGCCCTCGTCGACCACGAGCCCGTTCTCCATGAACACCACTTTGTCGGCGGCGTCGCGTGCGAGCCCCATTTCATGGGTGACCATGACGATGGTCATGTTCGTCTCGGCCAGCGACTTGATGACGTCGAGCACTTCGTTGACCATCTCCGGGTCAAGGGCGCTCGTGGGCTCGTCCAAAAGCATGATCTTCGGGTGCATGTTCAGCGCGCGGGCGATGGCCACGCGCTGCTGCTGGCCGCCGGAGAGCTGGTCGGGGTACTTGTCCAGCTTGCTCGTGAGCCCCACGCGCTCCAAGTAGGCGCGCCCCGCCTCTTCGGCCTCGGCCTTCGGTACCTTCAGCACCTTGGTGGGCGCGAAGGTGACGTTTTCCAACACGGTCTTATGGGGATAGAGGTTGTAGCCCTGAAACACCATGGCCACCTCGCTGGCCAGCTTGCGCGTGTTCACCTTCTTGGCCATCATGTCGATGCCATTGACGGTAAGCTCGCCGGAATCGGGGCGCTCAAGGCCGTTGATGGAACGGATGAGCACGCTTTTGCCCGAGCCGGACGGCCCGATGACGACGACCTTCTCGCCTTCTGCCACGTCCAGCGAGACGCCCTTGAGCGCCTCCACTTTCCCGAAGTTCTTCTTAAGATCCTTGGCGGATATCAGTGGCTCCATGCTCCCACGCTCCCATCCGGACCGTCATCTCGAACAGTTACGGGGAAATTCTAACGTTCTGTCAATTAGTCGTGGTTTCGCTGGCGCTACGGGTTTTTCACAGCTTATTGACGGCGTGGGTGGAAGGAGGCGCAGCAACGTCGACCGGGAAGCGGTGGCGGGGCG
Organism: Adlercreutzia sp. DFI.6.23; assembly: GCF_024462535.1. Classification (NCBI taxonomy): domain Bacteria; kingdom Bacillati; phylum Actinomycetota; class Coriobacteriia; order Eggerthellales; family Eggerthellaceae; genus Adlercreutzia; species Adlercreutzia sp. DFI.6.23. Next base: position 31,336 of record NZ_JANGBP010000010.1, on the reverse strand, counting down.
GCAACGTCTACCGGAAAGCGGCGGCGGCGCAGCGACGCCGATCAGGAAGCGGTGGGCGCTGTCTTTGCTGCCGCCTTCGCCTCCTCGGCATCCTCGCGAGCGAGCACGGCCTGCATGGCGGCGATGGCGCACTCCATCTGGGCGTCGTCGGGCTCGTGGGTGGTGAGGTACTGCATCTGCATGCCGGGCCACAGAATTACCTTCACGAGCGGGTTGTCCGGATGACTGCCGGCCCACTTCACCGTGATCTCGTAGGAGATGCCGGCGATAACGGGCATGAGCACGATGCGGGCCACGATGACCAGCACGAGCTTCGGCATCCCGTCGGGCACCCCGAAGCCGGATATGATGGCGTTTAAAGGGAAGATGGTGTACACGAGGATAGCGATGACCATGACCATGATGAGGAAGGCGGTGCCGCAGCGCACGTGCAGGCGCGGGAACTGGCGGGCGTTGTCGGGGGTCATGGGAAGGCCGTGCTCGAAGCAGTGGATGGCCTTGTGCTCGGCGCCGTGGTACATGAACATGCGCTTGATGTCCTCCATGCGGCCGATGAGCCAGATGTAGAAGACGAACACGGCCACGCGCAGAAGGCCGTCCACGATGTTCCAGGCCAGCGTGTGGTCGTCGTACTCCCCCACGATGAGGTTCGTGATGGCCGCCGGCGCCACAATGAACAGCACCACGCCCAGCACGAGTCCCACCACCATGGAGATGACCATCTCCCGATGCCCGAAGTCGGCCTCCTCCTTCTCGGTCTCCGAGCCGTCGGTCAGCGTCACCTCGTAGTCGATAGCTTCGTCGGTCGCCTCGGCGGCGGCCTTCTGCTCGCCCTCCTCGTCGCCGAAGGCGTGCAAGGCGGCGATCTCCAGGGCCTTGAACCCCAGCATGAGCGACTCCACGAGCGCCCGGCAGCCGCGCACGAGCGGCCAGTACATCCAGCCGTTCTTGTCCTTGCCGCTCGTGAGGTCGTGCTCCTCCACGTAGATGGCGCCGTCCGGCTCGCGCACGGCCACGGCCCAGTTGTACTTGCCACGCATCATGACGCCCTCGATGAGGGCCTGGCCGCCCACGTGGGTTTTTATGGCCCCGTCCTCGGAGAACGCGCGGGACAGATCGCTCTTCTGCTTGGTCATACCGTCGTCCTAAGCCTAAAGCTGCGAGCGATCGACGCGCGGATAGGGGTTTCCGCAGGTCATCTTACCCTCGGGGCAGACGCCGTGGATGCAGGGCGCGCCGGCGTCGGCGAAGATGTACGGCGCCGTCGGACGAGCAAGCTCCAGCATCTTCCACGCCATCTCGCGGATTTCCCACTGGGCGCGGTTGCAGCAGCGCAGCTCGAAGAAGTGCAGAAGCTCGCGCACGTTCATGGTGATGACGATCTTCGTCTCGCAGGCGTTGGGCAGAAGGTAGCGCGCGTCCTCGGCGGGGATGCCGGCCGCGACGAGCGCCCGGTAGGCCTCGGCCACGGCAGCAGCGGCCTCGTCGAACAGGCGATTGCACTCGGGGTCGGCCGCCACGGAGGCGGGCTTCACCATGGGGATGTCGCCCTTGAACTTCACGTAGCGCTGGGATTGCTGGTTGAAGCTGGCGATGCGGTGGCGCACCAGCTGGTGGGTGAGCGCGCGGGAAACGCCGTCGACGGCGAAGGTGTAGCTGGCGTGCTCGAGGGTGGAGAAGTGCCCCGAGCCCATGATGGTGGAGAGCACGCTCTTCACGCGCTCCGGCGGCATGGTCTCCATCAGCTCGCTCGCGCCCACCGGCGCGTAGCACAGCCGTGCCGCCGTGGCGATGGCGCGCTCGGGGTCGGGCGTGTGGTACAGAAGCTCTACCTGCATAGCATCTCCTCTTGTTGCAGCTCTCCGCCAGTCGAAAGCATTGCGAAGCGCATGAATCGTTTCCCAAGAAGTATAATGGCTGAACGACCGACGACACGGCTTGGAGGCCCCATGCACGACGAATTTACACCCTTGCTCACCACAACGGATTGGAACGAGGAGTGGAAAGAGCTTCAGAAGGTGCGTCGCCATGCCGATGACGCGGCGTTCTGGGACAAGCGCTCCGCCACCTTCACCACCAAGGACGCCCCGAACCTCTACGTGGAGAAGTTCCTGGGATACGCGGACATCCGCCCCGGCGAAACGGTGTTCGACATGGGCTGCGGCACCGGGGCTTTGGCCGTGCCGCTCGGCGAGGCGGGGCACAAGGTGGTGGCGGCCGATTTCTCCCAGGGCATGCTGGATCAGATGCAGGCGCGCCTTAACGAGGCCGGCGTGCGCACCGTGTTTCCCAAGCTCATGAGCTGGGAGGACGACTGGCCGGCCTTCGGCGTGCGCGAGGGCATGACCGATGTGGCCGTCGCCTCGCGCTCCATTGCCACCGCCGATTTGCGCGACGCGCTCCTGCGCCTGACGGAAGTGGCGCGCCGGCGGGTGTGCATCACCCTGGCGACCGGATCCTCCCCCCGCGTCGACGAGCGCATCCTGGCCGCTGTGGGGCTGCCCGCCGTTCTCGGGCGCGACTACCTTTACGCCTTCAACATCCTGGCCGCCGAAGGCATAAGGGCCGAGGTGCGCTACATCGACAGCACCCGCGACGATACGTTCGCGAGCCCCGAGGACGCCTACGAGAAACTGGCCGCCATGATCGACGACTCCTCGGCGGTGCGCGCATCGGACACCGAACGGCAGCGGGCACGCGCCAACCTACGGGAATGGCTTACCGCCAACCTCGTTCCCAACGAGAGCGCCGGCGCCCCCGACCGCAAGGGCATTCCCCAGCTCGCCTGGCGCCTCGCCGAGCCCCGCACCGTCACCTGGGCCTTCCTCGCCTGGAACGCCCGCTAGCAACAGAAAAGGGCCCGGGAGCAATCCCGGGCCCTTTGGCGTCATGTAGATTTCTAAAACTTGAAGTTAGAGACGTTCCACGTTGCTCGCCTGCAGCTTGCCGTTCTGACCCTCGGTCACCTCGAACGTCACTGCGTCGCCCTCGTTGAGCGTCTTGAAGCCCGACATCTTGATCTCGGAGAAGTGGACGAAGAGATCCTCGCCGTCATTCTGGGAGATGAAGCCGTAGCCCTTCTCGGGGTTGAACCACTTGACAGTGCCTTCCGCCATGATACTTTCCTCTTTCCTCCCGCTCGTCTGACGAGCGGGTATAGCAATACGGGCGCGAAGCCCAGCTCCCTTTTGGGAGCGCGCTATAACTATACGCTAACTTCAGCCGATTTCCTCGGGGAATTTACGCTTCTCCATCACTTGCGGTCAGAAGCGCCTCCAAGGCCTCGTCGCTTACGGGGTCGGCTCCCAGCTCGTGGCCGAAGGCGGCAGCGACGGCGCGGCCCTGGGCCTGCCGCAGCTCGGCCACATCCGGCCGTCCCGCCTCACCGTGGTAGCGACCGGAGAGCATGAGACTGCGGGCGATATACTCCGTGAGGTGCGGATCGACCCCCGACACCTGCAGCACCGAGGCCAGCGACTCGGGCGCCAGGGAGAGCAGCGCCTCGCCGTCCAGATCGGTGGCGTCGCCCAACGCCATGTCGAGGGCGCTCGCGGCCCCGTCCGGATCCTCCTCGCCGGCCGCCCGCTCCATAGAGCGTCGAATGGCCCCCAGAAGCTGAGCGATGATACGCATCAAATAATCTTGCTCGAACATACTCGCTCCTTAACACCCTTCCGGCGGGGTGAGTCCCAGATGCTCCCAGGCGCCGGCGGTGGCCTGGCGACCCTTGGGAGTGCGCATCATGAGGCCCTGCTGCATGAGGTAGGGCTCGTACACGTCTTCCACGGTATCGGGGTCTTCCGCCAATGCGGACGCCAAGGTGGTAAGCCCTACCGGACGGCCGCCGAACTGCACACAGAGCACCTCCAGAAGCCGGTTGTCCACTGCGTCGAGCCCCAGATGGTCCACCTCGAAGAACGTGAGCGCCTCGGCGGCCACATCCTCGGTGATGGCGCCGTCGCCGCGCACCTGGGCCCAGTCGCGCACGCGCTTCAGCAGGCGGTTGGCCAGACGCGGGGTACCCCGGGAGCGTCGGGCGATCTCCAGAGCGCCCTCCTCGTCGATGGCCACGTTCAGGATAGAGGCCGACCGGCACACGATGAGCGAAAGCTCCTCGGGCGTGTAGTACTGTAGGCGGAAGGCCACACCGAATCGATCGCGCAAAGGGCCGGTGAGCAGGCCCGTGCGCGTGGTGGCGCCGATGAGCGTGAAGCGCGGCAGGTCGAGCCGGATTGATCGGGCCGCCGGGCCCTTGCCCACAACGATGTCCAGCTCGAAGTCCTCCAGCGCCGGGTACAGTACCTCCTCCACCATGCGGTTCAGGCGATGGATCTCGTCGATGAACAGCACATCGCCTTCTTCGAGGTTGGTGAGGATGGCCGCCAAGTCGCCCGTGCGAGCGATGGCCGGTCCGGAGGTGGTGCGAATGGAGGCGCCCAACTCGTTGGCCACCACCGTGGCGAGCGTGGTCTTGCCCAGCCCTGGAGGGCCCGAGAACAGGATATGGTCCGCCGGCTCGCCGCGCCCCTGGGCCGCCGCGATCATGATGCCGAGGGACTCCTTCACCTTCGTCTGGCCCAGGTAATCGTCGAGCCGCTTGGGACGCAGGGAGAAATCGAGCTCCAGGTCGTCCTCGGTGAGCGTCGGGGCCACCGCGCGGTCGCGCCCGAGCGCCGATGCCGAGCCCTGCGCTTCCGCGCCGTCCCGCGCGGCCTCGAACACCATGCCCTCTATGTCCAGATCGAATGCCATGATTTCCTATCGACTTCCCAAACGTTTCAAGGCGTATTGTAGCAGCGCGCCCTCGCCCGCGTCCTCGGGAGCGCCCCGCAAGGCCACCTCGGCCTCGGCGGAGGTGAAGCCCATGGAGAGAAGCGCCTCGGTGGCCCCCTGCACCGCCAGATTACGCGCAGGCTCAACCTCGCCCTGGCTGAACAGCGACGCCATGCCGCCCTCCAAGGTGCCCTTCAGCTCCAAGATGATGCGCTCGGCGGTCTTCTTCCCCACCCCGGGGATATGGGACACCCGCGCGATGTCCTGGGAGGCGATGGCATCGGCGAGCTCGGCCGGAGAGAACGTAGAAAGTGCCGCCAGGGCCATCTTCGGCCCTACCTTCGACACACCGATGAGCTTCTCGAACAGCGCCCTCTCCTCCTCGGAGAGAAAGCCGAACAGCGCGATGCCGTTCTCCGTCACGGACAGGTAGGTGAGCACGCGGGCTTCCTCGCCCACGGCCAGCTTGCCCAGGTCGCCCCCCGGCATGGCCACGGCGTAGCCCACGCCGGCGACATCGATGTAGGCCGTCTGCGGCGGCAGCACCGCCGCCACGGTTCCGTTCAGAAACGCAATCATGCGAACCTTCCATTCTCGTGGGTCGTGTAGCAGATGGCCGCCGCCAACGCGTCGGCCGCGTGGTCCGGCTCGGGAATGCGATCAAGAGAGAGCAGATGGCGCACCATGTACTGCACCTGGTCCTTCTCGGCCGAGCCCTCCCCCACCACGGCGAGCTTTATCTGGCGCGGGGTATACTCGCCCACGGCAAGGCCGCCCTCGGCACAGGCCACAAGCGCCGCCCCGCGGGCCTGGCCCGTGGCGAAGGCGGCCGTGACGTTCTGGCCGAACCAAACCGTCTCGATGCCGACGCATTCGGGGCGAAACCGCTCGACCACTGCGCCGATCTGGTGGTGGATCTTCATCAGCCGCTCGGCCAGAGGCTGCGATGCCGGCGTGGCCACGCACCCATAGGCCACGCACGACAGCCGCGGCCCGCACTGCTCGACGATCCCCCAGCCCGTATGGGCGAGCCCGGGATCGATCCCCAACACGATGCGCGTCTTGCCAGCCAAAAGATAAGCCCCACTTTCCAAATTCGAGTGGGGCCATTTTAGAACATATGTTTGTGAAAAGCAAGCAGAATTACGGCCGTAAGCCCATGCCGCCTTCGAGCGTCAAGGTCTCGCCGCTCATGAACTTGAAGTCGGGGCTCGCGAGCTGCACCACGACGCGGCCGATTTCGGTCTCCACGTTGCCGTAGTGGCCCATGGGGGGCATGTGCACGTTGGCCGTAAAGGCGTCGGGGTAGGCCTCCTGGAAGTTTTCCAGAGCGGCCGTCCAGGCCAGCGGGCACACCACGTTCACGTTGATGCCGTCGGGGCCCCACTCGGTGGCGGCCACGCGCGTGAGTCCACGGATGCCCTCCTTGGCTGCGGCGTAGGCGCACTGGCCTAAGTTGCCGAAGAGCCCCGCGCCGGAGGCGAAGTTGATGACCGAGCCCTTGGTCTCCTTCAGGTAGGGATAGCACGCCTGCATGTAGTAGAAGGTGGCGTACAGACCCGAGTAGATGGCCAGGTCGAACTGGTCGGTGGTGTGGTCGGCCAGCGTCACGCCGGAGGCGGAGGCCTGGGCGTTGTTCACCAGCACGTCGATGCGGCCGAACTTCTCGATGGCCTGGTCGATGACGTTCTGCACCACGGCCTGGTTGTCGGCCCCGGCATTCACGTCGGCGGCCACGCAAAGCACCTGGATACCGTATTCGGCCTCCAGCTTCTCCTTGGCCGTCTCGAGTTTCTTCACGTTGCGGCCGGTGATAACCAGGTTCGCGCCCTCCTTGGCGTAGGCCGTGGCGATGCCGTAACCGATGGAACCGGCGGATCCATCCTTGAGCGCCGCGAACCCAGCACCGGTGATGATGGCGGTCTTACCTTCGAGAAAACCCATGGAGCCTCCCTTTTCGTCCTGCGCGGGACTCCCTCGCTGCTGCACAAAGAGCCTATCGCGCGCTTACCTAAGCTTCACCCTATCAGATTTCCTCGCGACTATGTTTCCAGAATGTTGCGCGGCCCTGTTACGTCCCCGAAAGGCAAAAGGCGCCGAGCCCTGCGGCCCGGCGCCTTCCCTAGCGCGATTGGCTTTAACGTTCGCGAAAACTACTCGTCGAGCGCCTCGGCGATCTCGTCGGTGATGTCCATGGTGTGGTACACCGCCTGCAGATCCTCCAGCTCCTCCAGCTTGTCGATGAGGCGCATGACCTTCTTGGCGTCGGCCACCGATACCGCCGACGGCGTGTTGGCGATCATGGTCATCTCGGCGCCCTTCACCTGGATGCCCTGGGCCTCAAGCTCCTTCACCACGGCCATGAGATCGCCCGGCGCGGTGTAGACGATCCACTCCTCGTCGGCGTCCTCGTAGTCGTCGCCGCCGGCCTCGGCCACGGCGAGCATGAACTCCTCCTCGTCGGCAGCGGCGCCGTTCGGGCCGATGGGGTTCTTCTTGTCGCCGGTCTCGACCTCCTTGGACACCATGATCTGGCCCTTGCGGTCGAACTGGAAGGCCACCGAGCCGGAAGTGCCCAGGTTGCCGCCGGAATGGGAGAAGGCGGCGCGCACGTCGGCGGCAGTGCGGTTGCGATTGTCGGTCAGCGCCTCGCAGAGCACGGCCACACCCGCCGGGCCGTAGCCCTCGTAGACGACGGTCTCGTAGTTGGCGGCGTCCTTGCCGGAACCGAAGGCCTTGTCGATGGCGGTCTTGATCTTGTCCTTGGGCATGGAGTAGCCCTTGGCCTTCTCGATGGCGGCGGCCAGCGACGCGTTGTTGTCGGGGTTCGGGTCGCCACCCTCCTTGGCGGCCACGGTGATGTTACGAGCCAGCTTGGAGAACAGAGCCGAGCGCTTAGCGTCCTGCGCGGCCTTGCGATGTTTGGTGGTTGCCCACTTAGAATGCCCTGACATGAATAAGTCCCTTCGAAACACGAATACAACAGCGGCTTATGGTACCACAAGGGCGCGAACGGGAAAACCCAGCTGCCGCGCTGCACGGTTTTTCTACGGAAGGGGCCGCGCGCAGAGAACGAGCGCATCGCCAGGTTTGTCGGATACGCGGCTGTGGCGCGCCCCTGGAAAGAAGCGCCACGTCCCGAGCAACTCCCCGAGCAATCGCCAACGGTATCCACAGATTTCCCAATTCGTGGGTTGCGCGGGCTTCCATAAAGCACTATGATCGATCAACAATTGAACATGATCTTCAGGGCGGGGTGAAAGTCCCCACCGGTGGTACAGCCCACGACCCGCAAGTCTTGCGCTTGCGGCTGATTCGGTGAAATTCCGAAGCCGACAGTTACAGTCTGGATGGAAGAAGATAGGAAGTGCTCCCCAGCGGAGCGCATCGGACAGTTAGAAGCCCTGGAACCTTTTGGTTTCAGGGTTTTTTTCGCAATCGTCCGCTCATCTTTTCGGAAGTGGCGCCCGAAGGTCGCAGCGATGCGTTGGAGGTGAGCGATGTCCCAGAAGTTAGAGCAACTCGCACGCGACGAAGCCTTCATGGCCCGTGCGCTGGCGCTTGCCGAGAGAGGGACTGGCTGGACCAGCCCAAACCCACTCGTAGGTGCCGTTATCGTGAAAGACGGCCGCATCATCGGCGAGGGCTGGCACACCGCATGCGGCCAGCCCCACGCGGAGCGGGAGGCGCTGGCCGCATGCGACGAAGACCCCGCCGGAAGCACCCTGTACGTCACACTGGAGCCGTGCTGCCATTGGGGCAAAACGCCACCCTGCACCGACGCTATCCTGGAAGCGGGCATTGCCCGCGTCGTCGTGGGCGCCCTTGACCCGAACCCTTTGGTGGCGGGCCAAGGGTGCGCGCAGCTGCGCGAGGCGGGCACGGTAGTGGAGACGGGGGTCCTGGAAGAGGGGTGCCGGCACCTCAACGAGGTATTCTTCCACTTCATTACCACCGGGCGCCCCTTGGTGGTGCTGAAATACGCCATGACCCTGGACGGGAAAGCGGCCACGCGCACGGGGGCATCCCGGTGGATCACCGGACCCGAAGCGCGCGAGCGGGTGCATCGCGACCGGCACCGGTTCGCAGCCATCATGGTGGGCATCGGCACCGCCCTAGCCGATGACCCCGCGCTTACCTGCCGCTTGGAAGGCGGCCCCTGGCGGCAGCCGCTGCGCATTGTGGTCGACTCCCAAGGGCGCTTGCCCCTGGATGCGTTGCTCGTGCGGACAGCCCAAGAGATACCGACGCTGGTGGCGGTGGGGCCGCAGGCGAGCGCCGAGCGCACAGGCGCCCTGCGCGAGGCCGGATGTTCCGTCTGGGCGTCGCCGCCGGCGGAAGGGGGCAACGGCGCAGTGAACCTGCCGGCCCTTCTCGATCACGCGGGCAGCTTGGGCATCGACTCGATCCTCGTCGAAGGCGGCCCTGCGCTGCACGGCGCCTTCATCGACGGCGGACTGGCGAACCGCGTGCAAGCCTATATCGCCCCGAAGCTTTTCGGGGGAGCAAGCGCGCCAGGGCCGGTGGCAGGTCGGGGCGTGGCGCTGCCCGCCGACGCGCTTCGCCTTTCCTCCCCCACCGTCACCGCCCTTGGGCCCGATCTGCTCTTAGAATGCGCCGTTTCCCCTTCAGTCGAAAGCGAGGCGACACCATGTTCACCGGCATTGTAGAGGAAATCGGCACCGTAAGGACGCTGCGCCGGGGCGCCCATTCGGCCGTTCTGTCCATTGACGCGCGCACCGTGCTCGAGCGAACTCGGCTGGGCGACTCCATCGCCGTGAACGGCGTCTGCCTCACCGTCACTTCGCTGGGAGCGACCCAGTTCAGCGCCGATGTCATGCACGAGACGTTGCGACGCAGCAACCTCGGCGCCCTGCATGCCGGCAGCCCCGTGAACCTGGAGAGGGCCATGGCGGCCGACGGGCGATTCGGCGGACACTTGGTGTCGGGGCACATCGACGCGGTGGGCACGATTCGCCGCATCCAGCGCGACGACAACGCCGTGTGGTACACCATCGGAGCCGATGCGACCACCCTGCGCCACATCATCATGAAGGGATCCATCGCCATCGACGGCATCAGCCTCACGGTGGCGCGCCTGACCGACGCCGACTTCGCCGTGTCCATCATCCCCCACACCCGGGCCGAGACGACCCTTTCCCTCAAGCGCGTCGGCGATGAGGTGAACCTCGAAACCGATATGGTCGGGAAGTACGTCGAACGGTTCCTCGGCGCCCCCCTCCCCCCTCCATCCGCGACGGTCGAGAGCGGCGGTATCACCCAAGCATTTCTGACAGCGCATGGATTCTAACGAAGGAGCACCCCATGGAAGAGAACAAGTCATTCCAGTTCAGCACGATCGAAGAGGCGCTGGATGATTTGCGCGCGGGCAAGATCATTCTGTGCACCGACGACCCCGACCGCGAGAACGAAGGCGATTTCATCTGCGCAGCGCAGTTCGCCACCACCGAGAACGTGAACTTCATGGCAGTACACGGCAAGGGGCTCATCTGCATGCCCATGTCCGCCGAACTGTGCCAAAAGCTGGCGTTTCCCCAAATGGTCACCGAGAACACCGACAACCACGAAACCGCCTTCACCGTGTCCATCGACCACGTCGACACCACAACGGGCATCTCGGCGCAAGAGCGCGGGCTGACCGCGCGCGCCGTGGTGCAGCCCGGCGCCCGCCCGTCCGACTTCCGCCGGCCGGGCCATATGTTCCCACTGATGGCAAAGGCCAACGGCGTGCTGGAGCGCAACGGCCACACCGAGGCCACAGTGGATCTGATGCGTCTGGCCGGTCTTGAGGAGTGCGGTCTGTGCTGCGAGATCATGCGCGAAGACGGCACCATGATGCGCACACCCGAGCTGATAGAGCTCGCCCGGCAATTCAATTTGAAGTTCATCTCCATCAAAGCGCTCCAGGACTACCGCAAGAAGCACGAATGCCACGTGGTGGAAGTGGCCGATACGGCAATGCCCACGCGCTACGGGGCGTTTCGCGCCCACGCCTTCGTGAACAAGTTGAACGGCGAGCACCACGTGGCCCTGGTGAAAGGCGACATCGGAGACGGCGTCGATGTGCTGGTGCGCGTTCATTCCGAGTGCCTCACCGGCGATGCCTTCGGCAGCCTGCGCTGCGATTGCGGCCAGCAGCTGGCTGCAGCGATGGCCCAGGTGGAAGCCGAGGGGCGCGGGGTGGTGCTGTACATGCGCCAGGAAGGGCGCGGCATCGGGCTTGTGAACAAGCTGCGCGCCTACGAGCTGCAAGATGCCGGCATGGATACCCTGGAGGCCAACCTGGCCCTGGGCTTCGCGGGCGACCTGCGAGAATACTACATCGGCGCCCAAATTCTGCACGAGCTGGGCGTAAAGACCATGCGACTGCTTACGAACAACCCCGACAAAGTGTACCAATTGGGCGATTTCGGGCTGCAGATCACCGAACGCGTGCCCATCCAAATGCCTTTGACCAGCCACGATGAGTTCTATCTGCGCACCAAGCAGGAGAAGATGGGGCATTTGCTGTACTTCGATGAGGAGCGCCAGGCGTCCTAGCGCCTGTACAACTCGACTAAGGAAACCAACGTTTGGGAAAGGATCATCATGACGGTATTTGAAGGGAAGCTGGTATCGGAGAACATCAAGGTCGGCATCGTGGCCTCCCGCTTCAACGAGTTCATCACATCCAAGCTGATCGGGGGCGCCATGGACGGCCTTTTGCGCCACAACGTGCGCGAGCAGGACGTCGACATCGCCTGGGTACCCGGCGCTTTCGAGGCGCCGCTTGCCGCGCAGAAGATGGCGCAATCGGGCCGCTATGACGCCGTCATCTGCCTGGGCGCCGTCATCCGCGGCGCCACGAGCCACTACGACCTGGTCTGCAACGAGGCCGCCAAGGGCATCGCCCACGTATCGCTGGAAAGCGGGGTGCCCGTTATGTTCGGCATCGTGACCACCGACACGATCGAGCAGGCAATCGAGCGTGCGGGCACCAAGGCGGGCAACAAAGGATTCGACTGCGCCACGTCGGCCATCGAGATGGTCAACCTTCTGCGGGAGATCGAAGGCTAGGGGCCCATGGGCGGCACGGTATTTTTCGACTACGATGGCACGCTCCACGATTCCATGCATCTGTACGGCCCGGCGTTTCGCCGCGCCTATGCTGCCTTGGTAACCGATGGCTGGGCCGCCCCGCGTACGTTCTCCGATGAGGAGATCGCCTCGTGGCTCGGATACTCCCCTGCCGCCATGTGGGCCTCCTTCATGCCCGAGCTGCCCGAAGCGATTTGGCAGCGCGCATCGGCCGCCATCGGAGAGGAGATGCGCCGCTTGCTCGCGGCGGGCGCAGGGCGCCTGTACCCCGGCGCGAAGGCCATGCTGGAATCCCTGCGCGAGGAGGGATGCACGCTCGTGTTCCTCTCAAATTGCAGCGGCTCCTACCGCGACGAGCACCTTGCCGCATTCGGCCTCGGCGGCCTGTTCACCGGCGCCTGGTGCGCCGAAGACTTCGAAGGGCTGGAGAAGTGGCAGATCTACCGGCAGATTTGCGCACGTTACCCGAAGCCCCACCTCATGGTCGGCGACCGGCACCACGATCAGGAGGTGGCCGTGCACGGAAACATTCCCTTTGTCGGGTGCACCTACGGATTCGGAACGGCAGACGAGCTCAGCCGGGCGGACGTCCTGGTGAGCACGGCCCCCGAGATCGCAGGGGCCGTGCGGGCACTTACCGGGAAGCCGCGCGGGCACCCCTAGCCCTGGCCCTATCCCTCGTCCACCTTCGCGAGCAGCTCCTCGCGGCCGTTCACACCGAGCTTCTTGTAGATGCTCTTCACGTGGGTGCGCACGGTGGACTCGGAGATGACGAGCGTGGCGGCCACAAAGGCGATGCCGTGGCCGCGCCCCAGATACCCTAAAATCTCGCGCTCCCGCGGCGTTAGGCCGGCCTCGTCGGCCAAGGCCTCGCAGCGCGCCTGCACGCTTTGGGCCTGCGCGTCGGCCCCCGCGCCGGCATCCCGCGCGCCCAGCCCGTCGTCGGCCGCGCGCTCCCCCGCGCCCGCGCGCCAAAAGCCCCAGAGCGCCGCCGCGATGACGCCCACGAAGTAGAACGTGCTCACCACCAAGAGCGCCGGGCCGCCGCCCTCTTCCTGGAAGGGGGCGGTGGGCGCGCACCCCAGGCCCAGAAGCGAGAACAGCGCGAAGGCCGCCACCGCCGTGCCGAACACCGAGCCGGCCGAGAACTCCCGGGCATGGGCCACGGCCGCCAGGCTCGCCAGGGCGAGGATGGCCACGGCCCCGTAGAACACGTAGGTGAGCCACGCGGCGAAGAACATCGGCATCGTGGTGCCGGGGAAGCTGTTCAGCACGATGAGCACCAAGGCGAACGCCGGCACGAGCATCCGGTAGATGAGCGTGGTGAGCGGCCGGCTCGTGCGCAGAAGGCAGATGGGCAGCGCCACCACGGCCCCCAGCGCGCAGCCGAGCAGCTCCATGTTCACCACGTCGAACAGGATGAACTTCCGCGCCCCCATCATGAAGGCGAACACCATGAGGCCCGCCAGCGGCATGCCGGACACCGAGGCCAAAGACGCCAGCCGCGCCCGGCGCGTGGGGGCCGGAGATTCCGCCGCCTCCTGCACGGATGATGCCGCACCAGCCGCCTTGGCCCCGCCGCCCAGATCTCCCGGGCGCGCGCCGCCCCGCGGGCGCTTCCACGCCGCCAGGCAGGGCACGGGGAAGCTCGCCAGCACCAGCACCACGAACACGATGAGCCCCACGCCGAAGGTGGTGGAGGACAGCAGAAGCCCCACGAGCGCCGCGCAGCCCACGGAAAGGGCGCACCACAAAAGCGCCTGGCGCAGGTCGTAGGCGGCCATGTAGCTGCCCCACAGCACCGCCAGCTCCACGGTGCCCGCCGCCAACAGAAAACCCGAAAGAGCCCCCACAGCCCCCGTGCCCACGCCCGGCAGCGCCGCCGCGGCTATAAGCAGGCCGTAGCCCGTAAGATAAGCGGCCACGCCGGCCACCACCCATCCGCGGCCCAAGAGCCTCTCGGGGCAGCGCCGCCCCGAGGCCAGCGCGGCGAGCGTGCCCAATACGAGTGTGGAGAAAAGCATCGTGTTCGCGAAGGGCGCCATGAACGTGGGCACGTCGAAGACGCCGGTCTCGAAGAGCAGATGGTTCGGCGAGTAGATGGGAATGGTGGCCAGAAACGCTATGAGCGTGAGCGCCTCGAGCCTGAAGTATTTGGAAAGCGGCAACCTGTACCCTCCCCGGCTTGTCGCGGCTTCGTCGGGCACCAGTATAGCGAAACTTTCCGAAGTTGCCACGGCGTTACTGAGCCGTCATTCTGGCCCTGTGGCGCTGACCTGCGGTTTATTTCCATCTCCCCCATTTCCGCGAGGGCGCTTTCCGGGAAATCCCCCAAGCTGACGATTCCTCGCGGGCCGCTCGCGGTGCCATCATGGGCCCCGGCGCCGCACCAAGGCGAGCGACGAGAAGGCCGGGGAGTCGCCCCGAGCGCCCCGCCGGCCGCACCGCCGAGCTTCGGTGCACGCCGACCGATACGCCCCGATACCAAGGGAGGATATGGGAACTATGGAGAAGACAACCAAGGGCATGTCCCGCCGCTCGTTCATCGGCATGGGCGCCGTGGCCGCCATGGCCGCCGGAGCCGCCGGGCTCGCCGGCTGCGCGCCGGCAGGCGGCGACAGCACCGCCAAGACCGAAGACGGCGGCCACATCGAGAGCGCGGGCAGCTCCGCGCCCAGCGATGTGCACATCCACAACGTCACCGACACCAGCTGGATGACGCCGCCGGCCGAGGTGACCGATTTCGCCCAGGAATGGGACTGCGACGCGGTGGTCTGCGGCCACGGCTTCGCCGGCATCACCGCCTGCCGCGAGCTGGCCGAGCAGGGCAAGAAGGTCATCCTCATCGAGAAGCAGCCCGAGGACTCCTACCAGGCCGTGGGCAACGAGTTCGCCTCGCTGAACGCCAAGATCCTCCAGGAGCGCGGCGTGCCGCACATCGATCCGGTGGAGTTCTACCAGAACTTCATGAAGATCACCTCCAACATGCCCAACCCCTCGCTGGTCATGAAGTTCGCACAGAACTCCGAGGAAAACTCCAACTGGTACCTCGACCGCCTGACCGAGGAGGACTTCGCCACTATGACCACGGCGTTCTTCCCGCCCACCGAGCACCAGATGGGCGAGCTGTCGGGCATCAAGTTCTGGCCGAGCGTGTGCTCGTTCTACGGCGAGTGCAACCAGACGAAGATCCAGATGTACAACCAGGCCGCGGCCGAGGAGGCCGGCGCCGAGTTCCACTTCGCCACCACCGCCGAGTACATCATCATGCAGGACGGTGCCGTGGCGGGTCTTGTGGCCTCTGACGCGGACGGCTACATCAAGATCAACTGCAAGGCCGTCGTCTGCGCCTGCGGCGGCATGGGCGGCAACCCCGAGATGATGGCCTACTTCATGCCCGACATGGCCCAGGCCCTCACCGGCGAGGACGCGCTGACCTCCATGTCGGCCAACGACGGCCGCGGCGTGCAGATGGCCTACTGGGCCGGCGCTCACCTGGAGACCACGCCCGTTGCCGGCATGAACATGAAGGGCCTGTCGGTTCCCGGCAAGATGAACTGCCTGCCCCAGGCCGTGTGGATCGACGAGAACGGCCGCCGCTTCGCCAACGAGTACTACCCCACTTCCGAGCAGCGCGGGTACCAGACCGTGTTCATGAGCCGCAAGACGAAGTACGCCGTGGTGGACAACAACTTCACCGAGTACCGCCAGTACACCCTGCCCCAGCACGCCGGCTTCACCGCCAATGAGGAGAACATCGCCTCCCTGCGCGACTCGCTCGACAAGGCCTACGCGAAGTTCAAGGGCACCTACGAGGAACCGGAGCAGGAAGAGGGCCAGGGCGGCCCGGGCGGTGGCGGCCCCATGACCCAGGTGGAGTGGATCGCCGACGACACCCTGGAGGGCCTGGCCGGCCAGATGGGACTTTCCGGCGACGCCGCCACGGAGTTCGTCGCCCAGATCGAGCGATGGAACGGCTACTGCGAGGCCGGCGTCGACGAGGAGTTCGGCCGCGCCGCCGAGGTGCTCTTCCCGGTGAAGGACGGCCCCTTCTACGCCTGCACCTTCGACCCGGTGCTCGGCGAGACCATGGTCACCATGGGCGGCATCATCACCGACGGCGAGCAGAACGCCTTGGATGCGAACTACGAGCCCATTCCCGGCCTGTACATGGCCGGCAACGACTGCGGCCGCCGTTTCGGCACCGAGTACGTGACCCCCATCCCCGGCTGCTCGCTGGCCTTCGCCCTGGTGCTCGGCCGCGAGTGCGGCAAGTCCGTGGCGAAATTCCTCGGCTAGAAACGGCAGAGACGGGTGCCGCCGCTGGCCGCGCCCGTCTCACCCGAAATGCCTTTCCCGCTGCGGGGCCCGCCCTCCCGGCTCCCGCAGATCATCGACAAAGCCCCCGGCCGTCCCTCCCCGGCCGGGGGCTTTCCTGTCGCAACCTCTCCAAACTGCGGAAATCTACTCCTCCCGCAGCCAGAGGCCCGTCTTGCCGCCGTCCTTCTTCAGCAGGCGCACATCGGAAATTTCCATGCCGCGGTCCACGGCCTTGCACATATCGTACACGGTCAGGCACGTCACGGAAGCCGCCGTGAGCGCCTCCATCTCGATGCCGGTCTTGCCCGTGACACCGCACATCGTAGTCACGTGAATACCCACGCGCCCGTCTTCCCGCTCGCCCTCGCGCACGGGCGCGCACTCCACCTTGGCCTTGGTGATGTTCAGCGGGTGGCACATGGGGATAAGCTCGCTCGTTTTCTTCGCGGCCATCACTCCGGCCACCCGGGCGCAGGCGAGCACATCGCCCTTGGCCGCCTTGCCCTCCACGATGAGGGCCAACGTCTCCGGCTTCATGGAGATGAAGCCCTCGGCCACGGCCACGCGCTCGGTGTCGGCCTTCTGCGATACGTCCACCATCCGCACGTCGCCGTTCTCGTCGATATGGGTCAGCTGCTCGGTCATTGCAATTCCTTTCTAGCAGGTTCGGAAGGCATTCTTGGAAGAGGAGGGTTCGCGCTCGGGGCGAGGGTCCGCGCGGAGTTCCGCAGCGACTGGAACAGCCCAGTGGGCTGTTCCACCAAGCGAGGACTGTCTGAGCACGGCGCCCTTGCCCCGAGCGCGAACCCGGACAACCCGGAAGAAAGCTAGCCGCCGATCTGGCTCATCTTGCGGTCGGTGCCCACTTTGTCATGGTGGTCGTCGGGCTTGGCGCCGAGAGCCGTCAGCAGCACGTCGCGCACTGCGGCGTCATCGCCCTCGCGCAGGGCCGTGCGCACATCGTACTCGGTATCAGAGAACAAACACGGGCGCACCTTGCCGTCGGCGGTCACGCGCAGGCGGTTGCACTCGCTGCAGAAGTGGCGCGACAGCGGGCTGATGAAGCCCACGGTGCCCAGCGCGTCGGGGAACTCGAAGTAGCGCGCCGGACCCCAGCCCAGAGGCTTCGTCGCCCCGGCCGGGCGCAGCTCGGGCAGCCCCGCCGCACGGGCGCGCTCGTTGATGATGTCGAACAACTCCTCGGAGGGGATGACATCCTCCTTGCCCCAGCCGGTGCCGGCGTCGACGCTTGTATCGCCCACGGGCATGTACTCGATGAAGCGCACGTGCAGCGGCCGATCGATGGAGAGCTTCGCGAACTCCAAAAAGTCCTGGTCAAGGCTGCGCACGGCCACGGCGTTCACCTTCACGGGATTGAGCCCTGCGGCGAGCGCCGCGTCGATGCCGGCGAGGGTGTCCTCCAAACGGCCCGTGCGCGTGATCTCGTGGAACTGCACCGGATCCAGGGTGTCAAGCGAGATGTTGACCCGCGAAAGCCCCGCTGCCTTCAAATCGCCGATCATGCGGGGCAGAAGAACCCCGTTGGTGGTCATGGAGACGTTCTCGATGCCCTCGATGCCGGTGATGGCGTCCACCAGCTCAACCACGCCCTTGCGCACCAACGGCTCGCCGCCCGTGAGGCGAACCGAGCGGATGCCGAGCCCGGCGGCCACGGCCACCAGCCGCTCGATCTCCTCGATGCGCAGGATCTCGTCATGGGACATCGCGCACACGCCCTCCTCGGGCATGCAGTAGACGCAGCGGAAATTGCAGCGATCCGTCAGCGATATGCGCAGATAATCGATAGTACGACCGTGTGAGTCTTTCAAAGTCACCCCTCGCAACGTGTTTTGACTGCTTATTATATCGAACTCGAAATAAACCGCAATCCGCATCGAGGAGCGCCGCGAGATATCCTACCCCTCGGCCGCCGTGACGTCATCCACCATGGCAATCAGCTCCTGCTGGGAATGAACGCCCAGCTTGCCGTAGACGTTGCGCGTATGGGTGCGCACCGTGTTCCAGGAGATGCTGAGCTTGCTCGCCGTGGTGGACGAGTTGTAGCCCATGGCCAGACAGCGCAGCACGTCGGTCTCCCGGGGAGAGAGCTGGTAGTCTGCGGCCAAAGCCTCGATCGCCAGACCGAAGCGTCCCTTGCGCACCGGCTCGTCCTCGCGGGCCGGCCCCTCGCTCTCGGCGGCAAGATCCCTCATCAGCAGCTCGTCAAGCGAGGGGGCGCCCTCCTCCCCCGGCGCGAACAATCGGTCGAACTCGCGCTCGGAGAAGATGAGAAAGGCGCAAGCGAGCACGATGAGCGCCATGATCATATAGGCGAAGGCCTCGCCGACGGCACCGAACAGCGTCCCTAAAAGCTGCGCCCCGAAGAGCCAGCCGATGCCGTTGCCAAGCTGGTAGGCGCCGTAGCCGTAGCCGAACACGATGACCGCGGAGGTGCGCCGCTGGAAGACGATGAAGGCGAGAATGCACCACAGGAACAGCTCGAACACGACGCTGGACAGCGACACCACCTGGGCGAGCACGGTATGCAGCACCGTTACCAAGGGCAGGCAGGCGACAAGCGCCACGGAGGCCACCATCACCACCGAGTACAGCTTCCCGAAGTTGAGTCGATCCCCCTCGATGCCCACGGCCACCACCGCCAAAACCAACGCCAGAAGCATGCGCGCGAGCATGACGAGACGCGACCCGGACAGCGTCGTCTCGATGGAGGAGACCGCCACCGTGGATGCGTACACCGAGGACACGATGCAGGAGAACACGAAGACCACGGCCAGAAGCTTCCAGAACGACTTCGGCAGCGACCGGCGCGAATGGTCGCGCACAAGAGTGGGCGTCGGCTGCTCGATATGGCGGGAGAACGATGCCAAGATGCCGGCCGCCAAAGGCAGCAGCACGAACGAAGCCATGCCCGCCAAGCTGGGACCGCCGGGAACCGGCGCCCAGGCGGGCGATCCCAGCACAATGAAGAAGGAGGCTCCCACGACGAACTGGGAGTAGGCCACGTACAGGATGACCTGGCGCGGCGGCAGCGCGCCGTAGAGCTGCCCGCAACGCAGGGCGATCGCCCCGAGCCCCACGCCGAATAGTATGCCGCCGATGAAGAAAAGCGATCGGATAACGGGATAAGGCAGCATCGGCGTCAAATAATAGGGCCCGATAAGTATGACGATGAGGGCGCCGAGCGAGGAGACCGCCCCCGCCCAAAGGCACGCCGTCGGGCGCTCGAGCCACGAGCGCACCCGGGGCACTGCGAACGTGGACAACAGCATGAGGCCGCCGGCCGACAGGCTCATGGTCACCGTCAGCACCGAAAGGTTTCCGCCGTTGATCTCGCTATCAGACAGCCACGCCGTTCCCGAGCTCGCTATATAGACCGAAGCTAGCAGGGCCCCCAAGGCCATGTACGGCAATGCCGGCCACGCGCGCACGAGCTTCGCCATGAAGTTTTTCGTCTCGGCCATCACTGCCCTCCCTAGCGCAAGGAGCGCCCGGCGACAGCCGAGCGCTCCTCGATGTGATCCGATTGGCCTACGATACCATTTCCGGTTCGTCGGAGATGGCGGGAGTCGGGTCGTTGGACGCGGACACGGCATCCTCGGCGCTCCGGTCGACCAACGCCCGGCCCACGCGGCAGAGGGCATAGCCGACGAACACCACCGAGTACACGACCACCGAGGCCTGGGCGGCGAGGCCGCCGTGCAGGGCCGAGGGCAAAAGCATCAGCAGCAGGTGCACGTACACCAGCCCGAAGAACGGGTAGGCCAGCTTCTGCACCTTCTTCCACGAGGCCGTGGACATCTGCCGCTTCACGAAGGCGAAGGACGTCACGCCGAGCACGACGAGCAGCACGAGCAGCACGACCGCCAAAACGAAGGCGCCCATGACGTTGCCCCCGATCTCGCCGCCGCCGAGAAGGCGCGGCAGGTAGCTCTCCAGGTACACGGCCATGTGCCCGAGCGAGAGGAACCACGCCACGATGGACAGCTCGCTGCGCACGGGCTTCAGCCAGTGATAGGCGCGGCCGTCCCGGTTCAGGCATCCGATGAACATGACGACCACGAACAGGGCCAGCGACAGCTCGCACTTCTGGATGAGGACGAACAGCGGGCTCCAAATGGCGCGCGGCAGCCCGAAGAACACGCCGTACACGTAGACGACGTCGATGGCGATGGCGGCGGCGTAGAACGCGACCGGAAGCGCCTTCAAGGGGTTGCGCAGGGCGAAGCAGCCGACGATGGTGACTGCAAGGATGATCGCGAAGTCCATGTTACCTCTCCTCTCGCACCTCGAGGCGCTGCTCGAGCTCGACGGCGATAGCATCCAAAAGCTCGGCGTCCTCGAGGAAGAAACCCTTGGAAATCTTCAAGACGCCCCGATAGAAGCGCGTCTCCAAAAGCAGAAGCGCCAGATCCTGGAACGTGTCGAACCACGAGAGGATATGGTCGGCGAGGAACGCGCGGGACGTGCGAACCTGACGCAGGGCCTCCGCGTCGTCGCCGGCCTCAAGGGCGGCAATGATGCGATCTGAGAGCACCACGAGGAACTCGCACATGAACGACAGGTGATCGTGGGGGAAGTCGTAGCCCTCGGCCTTGGCCACGTGGTTGGCCTTGTACAGCTGGAAAACCTCGTGGTAAGCGTCCTGGAACATGAGCCCCTCTTCGCTCGTGTGCACGCTCTCGTAGGGCACCGCGTAGCGGCCCTTCCACGAGGAGGTTCCGGCGAAGGCGGAAGTGAAGTCCACGGCCAGCGCCTGGCGCGTGCCGGAGTTCCGCTTGCGCAAATAGCGCGTGATATCGTTCACCCCGTCGGCGAACAGCTCGTTCACATCGGCATATTTCGACCAATCCATCTCGGCGATGTTATCGATTTGCTCAGCCGTCAACGGCCGGAAGTAGATGGCCGCCAAAAGGTCGTAGAACGCCGCGCGACCCTTGAGGGCCGCGATCATGTCCTCCGTCACCACAGCCTCATCGGCCGCAGCGACGCTCATCTCATCTACCATGTATCCCCTCTCCTCTCAGACTCGCCCGTCCTCGTTGGGCACAAACCGCGTAGCGCCAGAGCGCTCCGCAGGACAGGAACTGCGACCTCGAAAAAGCGGCGCACCGGCGCACCAAAGCAGCAGCCCCCGTCCTGCGGGTTCAAACTGCGAACCCGCAAGAGCGCCCGACCGCCAAAAGGGAGGGAGCGACGGTCGGGGCAACCGAAAACCGAGGGGCGCACCTACGGGCTGGTGCAAGCGCACCCCTCACGCAAAATGGCTACTTCTTCTCGTAGCGGGTGACCTCGACGGGCTCCTCCTGCCACTTGGCGGTCTTCTCCGAGAGGATGTAGACCGTCGTGGGATGCAGGTCGGCCGGATCGAACAGGTAGTGCGCGTTCTCGCCGGCGGCAGCCACGACCTTCGCGGCCTCGGAGTTCGGATCGTCCAAGTCTCCGAAGGTGCGAGCGCCGCAGCAGCAGTTGTGCACGCAGGCCGGCACCCAGTTCTCGTCGTTTTTGCGCTGGAAGCACAGCGTGCACTTCTCGATGGTGTTGGTCTTCGGGTTCAGCTGGCGCACGCCGTAGGGGCAGCCCGTCAGACAGCTCTCGCAGCCGATGCAATCCTCGGCGTTCACGAGCACGATGCCGGTCTCCTCGTCGCGGTAGGAGGCGCCGGTGGGGCACACTTCGATGCAGCCGGGATTCTCGCACTGCTGGCACTGCATGGGCAGCCAGTACATCTCGATGTCCGGGAAGGTGCCGGTGGGGCCGATGGCGGACACGTGGTTGCGCACCACGCCCAGGTTCATCTGGTTCTCCATCTTGCAGGCGGCCACGCAGGAGTCGCAGCCCGAGCAGCGGTCCAGGTCGATGACAAGCGTATTTTTCATTAGAACACATCCTTCGTCTGGGCTTCAGCGAGCATTTCCTGAGTGGGCATGAAGGGCTCGAACTCCTCAGCCTCCACCCAAATGTTGGCAGGACGCTCGGACTTCTCGATCTTCACCGTGAAGCCGCGGTTGGTGTAGGAGCCGTAGACCTCGTTGAAGGGGGCGTCGTTCTTGGTGAGCACGTTGACGTTGCACTCGCGCCAGCCGCCGGTGGGGTTGGCCTGGGAGGCGTCGAAGCACTCGGGGTTCCAGAAGCGCTCCATCCACACGGTCTTGGGGTGGACGCCCTCGGTCAGGTAGGCGCGGGCATGCACCTCGCCGCGGCGGCTGGTGACCTTGACCCAGTCCATGTGCTCGATGCCGAGCTCCTTGGCGCTGGCCGGGTTGATGCGGATCTCGGCGCAGGGGAACAGCTCGCGGCTGAAGGGAGCATGGCGCATGGTGCCGTGGTGGAAGTAGGGCACACGTCCGCTCGTGAGCACGAACGGGTACTCGGGATCGTAGCCCGGCATGCCCTCGTAGGGGGACTCGACCGGCTCGATGGGCACGCAGATGGGGCTGTAGTCCTCGCAGGCCTCCTGGGGCTCCGGATAGCAGTACGGGTACCCGTTGCGAGCCATGCGGATGAGCATCTGGCAGTAGGTCTCCACCTTGCGGGACTCGGTGGCAAAGCCGGAGGGCAGGCCGTCGTCGGCGATCTGCTCGTGCTGGTTGTAATTCCAGTAGTCCGGCGTCACGAACGGCACGTACTCGTCGGTGTTCGCCTGCAGGGTCTCCCAGTCGGGAGCGCCGAGCGTGTCGGCAACGCCCTGCTTGACCTCGGCCTCGGTGGCGCTGCCCAGATAAGCCGTGCCATCGCCCAATTCCAGGCCGTTCGGGATGTGGCCGCCCCACATCTCGCGGCACTTGGCCACCACCTGGGCCGCCGGGATGGAGTGCGACACGGTCTCGCCGATGTGCACGCACTCGTTCTGCAGCCACTGGGTGTCCAGCTGGGTCATGTTCACCATGGGCTCTTCCAGCCACTCGCGCAGCGGGAAGACCAGATCGCACGCCTCGATGTGGAAGGAGGTGAGCATCGGGTACTGGCCGATGATGTAGTCCACCTCGGGGAACACGTCGTACCAGGACTTCGCGTTGCCGAGCATGGCCAGCTTGTTGCCGGACATGTCGAACCACACGCGCGGCTTGAAGGGCTCGCCGGTGGCGATGGCGTTGCGCACCGTGGGGATGTGGGAGTGGCACCAGGCGTAGAGGCCCTTGTGATCCTTCATGCCCAGACGATCCTGCAGAAGCTTGTTCAGGATGCGCTGGGAGTCGGGCATGGCCTCGCCGAGCTGCTTGATGCGCGCCTCGTTCTCGGCATCGGACATGCCGATGACCGCGCCGACGCCGTACATGTCGGAGAACATGCCGCCGAAGCCGTTGTTGTAGGTGACCGGGCGCACCAGCTTGGTCTCACCGGTGTCGGTCATGGTGGCGAAGTAGCCGCCGCCCTTCTGGGTCATGGTGACGCCGGGCTTGTTGATGCGGCCCATGATGGAGTCGAGGCCCATGCAGCCGAGCGGCACCTGGGAGGCGGACTCAGTCATGTCGGAGGCCACGCCGTTGGCGATGCCGCCGTTGTTCTCAACATAGAGCTTGATGGCCTCTTCGATCTTATCCGCTTGCAGCCAGCACTCCTCGGCCGTCTTCTCGAGCGTCCAGGGATCGGCCTCCTCCTTGTAGATCTGACCGGCGGTCTTGTACTGCTTGCCGTTGAACTCGCCGGCCCAGAAGATCTCGGGATCCACGGCCGAATCGGCGGGAGCGGAGTACTCGAAGGGCGCTACGGCGTTCGTCTTCAGATCGAAGCACACGTAGGCCGGGGTGTTCTCGGGCGTCGTCTGCTTGAAGTCGGGGAACAGTTCCTGCGCCTTCACGGGCAGCTTCGTGTCCGGGTCAATCAGGAAGGGCAGGTTCGTCCAGTACTTCGTGAACTCCTCGTCGTAGAGCTTGTTCTCGAAGATGTAGCGGAACCACGAGAGCAGAAGCTTCGTGTCGGTGCCGGGACGTACGGGCAGCCACACGTCGGCCTTCACGGCGTCGGGCGAGAAGTTCGGGTCGACGACCACGGTCTTCACGCCGGCGGCGCGGAGCTCCGCCATGCCGCGGCCGGACTCGGCGGTCTCGGACACGGAGGGCTGGGCGCCCCAGATGACCACGACCTCGGTCTTGTTGTCGTTCACCTTGAAGATCTCCTGGACGGCGTTGTCGGCGATGGACTGGTCGTCGCCGCCGTAGAAGAGCTTCGAGAGGGCCCAACGGGGCAGGTAGCACTGGGCGCAGCCGGGTTCGAAGACGGTCGGGCTACCGAAGGCCATGGGAAGCGTCATGGCCTCCATGAACGAGTAGGAGCCGCCGCCGCCCACGCTGGCGAAGAACGCGTAGTTGCCGTACTGGTCGATAGCGTCCTTGATATGGGTGGCCGCCTCGGTGATGGCCTCGTCCCAGGAGATGACCTCCCACTTGTTCTCGCCGCGCTCGCCGGCCCGGCGCAGGGGGTGCAGGATGCGGCGCGGGCTGTACATGGTGTGCAGCTGGTTGAGGCCCTTGATGCAGAGGCTGCCGCGGGACACCGGGGCCTCCGGATCGCCCTCGAGCCGCACGACCACGCCGTCCTTCAGGTAGGCGATGGCCGGGCACATCTGAATGCAGCCATGGCAGCTCGTGCGCATCTTCGTCAGGCCCTCGGTGCTCGAGACGCCCGCCTCGCCGGTACCGGCGAGCTCCTCTTCCGGCGCAGCTTCCTGCATGCAGCCGGCCATGGAGGCGCCCACCGCAGCGGCCGCGCCCGCGAGAGCGGACACTTTGACGAAGCTGCGACGTGTCAAATTCGTTTTTGACATATTGTCTTCCTCTCCTCTTGCTTACACGTGATTACGCTTGTCCGTTCACCTTCAGATCTTCCAGAAACTCCCTTCCCTCCTCGGTCAACGTCCAACCTTCTTTCCAAACCAGAGCGCCAGCGCGCTCGAGCTTGTCCACAAATACCGACGGCTGCATGGTCTCGACGCGACCGTCGATCACCGTCTGAAGAGCGGGCCTGCCCAAGAGCAGCTCCTCGATCTGCCCGTAGGGGCGCGGGGCCGCCTCGACGAATTCCAAAAGTTCGATGTAGGTATCGGTGCGTTCGGGCACAAGATGAAGCAGATCCACGAGGCGCGCGGACGGCTTGTTGTAATCGACGAACCAGTCGCCCACATCCGTGCTCTTGAACGAGATCTCGGCCACGAGATCGTCGACCTCGTCTTCGGAGAGCCCCTCCTTCTGCTCGGGCAAAACGCGGTTGCCGTCCTCGTCGCGCTCGATCATGTCGAGGCCGTAGGAGCGAACAAGGGACATCAGCATATAGAACTGGTTCTGGGTGGCGCGCTCGAACTGGGGGAGCGCCGCGATGAAGTCCTCCGCCTCGCGAAGCGGGCGCTCCTCGGCGCAGAAGGCGAGGGTCTTGTACAGGATCTCGCGGTTCAAGGGATGACGCATCACCGTGCGGTTCAGCTCCGCGAGCTTCTCCTCGAAGGTGAGTTCGGCGGCGTCGGGCAAATCGTCAGCAGCGAGCGCGGCAACATCCATCGCCGCCTCGGCGGCTGCCTCCTCGCGCTCCTGGGAATCGTCTCGCGGCATTTCGCGGGTTTCAAAATCAGCCATGCATGCTTCGCATCGCAGCGGATGCGACCCTCCCCTCTTACCTATTTGGTTCTCCTCCTTGCCGCTTCGCCTCCTCGCACCAACTATGTCTCGGAGGTTTTCGAAGCGGTTCCACGGGTCGGAACTATAGGCGATTGGGATTGAAAACGACTACCCGCAGACTGCCTGAAATTGAGAAAATGGGCGCAAAAATCTCACGCAGGCTGGGTGAGTGACCCGTTTTACCTGCGCTTTTGCTCGCACTTTTTGATGAGTGGAATTATCGACTCACCAGATACACCTTGTCCGGAGGGATGCGCACCCACAGCCTCTCCCCCACCTCCGGCAACGCAACGCCTTCGCGCATGCTCACGCGCCAGAACATATGCTGGTGCAGGTAGCTCATCTCGTTCGTCTCGAAGGCGACAGCGGCGCCATCCGCATCGTCGCGATCGAGAAAGCCCAGAAGCGCCATGCGCTCGAAGCGGGCATCGCTCACCCGATCGACGCGAACGCGGTAGCAGTTCTCGCCGGGGCCCTCCGCCCTCTCCACATAGAAGGCGCGAAGGCCCAGGCACTTCACATCTCGCGGCACTTCCTGGGCCGTATGCACGTCAATGCCCCACGGGGGGACGTGCACCGCGTGCGGCCCGGCGTACTCCGCCGCCGGAGCGTTCTTGCAGCCCGACAGCTTCAGCCCCGCCACCGACTGCGGACGGTTCACCAGCTCCCGCCCCCGATCCATCTCCACGATGCGCCCGGCATCCACCACCGCGATGCGGTCGCAGAACCGCAGCGACTCGTCGATATCGTGGCTCACATATAAGATCGTTCCCTCAAAAGCTTCGAACAGGCTCACGAGGTTCTGCTCGAGAACCCCTTTCAAGTGAGAGTCCAGGGCGCTGAAGGGCTCGTCCAGCATGAGGATGCCCGGCCGCGCCGCCAGCATACGGGCCAGAGCCACGCGTTGCTGCTGGCCACCGGAGAGCTGGGCCGGATAGCGCTGCCCGAAACCGCGCAGGCCGAAACGCTCCAGCTCCTCGGATACGATGCGCTCGCGCTCCGCCCTCGGCACCTCGCGCCCGATGCCCGCGCCGATGTTATCCGCCACCGTCAGGTTAGGAAACAGCATGTAGTTCTGGAACAGAAGGGCCGTTTTACGTTGCTGCGGCGTCAGGTTGATCTTCTGCTCGGAATCGAAGAACACCTTGCCATTCACAACGATCCGGCCCTCATCCGGCGTCTCGATGCCCGCGATGCAGCGCAGCGTGAGGCTCTTGCCGCACCCGGAGGCCCCCAGAAAGCCCAAAGTCTCATCGCCGCCCGCAAAAGCCACGTCCAGGGTGTAGTCGCCGAAGCTCTTCTTGATGCGCACGTCCAGGCTCATCTAGGCCACCCCCTCTCCCAGAACGTCGGCACTTCCGGCACTGTCCTCCCGAAGGCCCTTCGCGCTCCTCCTTCGGCCGCCGCCCCGCGTGCCGTTTCTCCGCGGCTTGGGCGAGCGCCCCTCGTGGCTGCTCTTCTGGCGATAGCGCGTGGTATGCCGGCTCCATAGGTTGATGAACAAAATCACGAGGAAGCTGAACACCAAAAGCACGATCGTCCAAAACCAGGTGGCCTCGGTGTTGCCGTTCATCCACTCGAAGTAAATGGCAATGGGGATGGTGCGGGTGCTGCCCAGTTGGTTGCCCGCCAGAAACAGCGTGCACCCGAACTCGCCCAAGGCCCGGGCGAAGGCGAGCACCGTGCCCGAGGCGATGGACGGCCAGGCCAAGGGCAGCATGAGGCGCAGGAAGATGCGCCCGTTGGACCAGCCCAAGGTACGGGCCGCGTCGAGCATGTTCGGATCCAAGCTCTCGAAGGCGCCCCGGGCGCTGCGATACATGAGCGGGAAGGCCACCACCACCGCAGCGAGGACCGTGGCCTGCCAGCTGAACACGAGCGGGAATCCGATCTCCTGGAAGAAGCGCCCGAAGGCCGTGTTGCGCCCGAGCGCCGACAACAGAAGGAAGCCGCAGACCGTCGGCGGCAGCACCATGGGAATGGTGAAGATGGTATCGAAGATATCCTGGGCGCGCTTCGAGATGCGCAGCGTGAAATATGCGGCGGCCAGCCCCAGGAAGAACACGAACACAATGGCCACGCCGCAGGTCTTGAGCGTCACCCATAAAGGCGAGTAGTCCATGGACGAGAGAAACTCCCCCACCTGCTCAAGCGGGCCGCCCTTCTGGGCGATGACGGCGCCCTCCGCCGGCACGAGGAGCCCGCTGTCCATCTGGGACGGTCGCACCTCGCTCTTCACGTCGAAGGTGTCGTCGGGACCCTCGATGGTCACGTAGAAGCGGCCCTCCGAGATCTCGCGTCCGAAGGTGAATACCACGTCGCCCACGGCGAGCGATGCTCCCTCAGTGCCTTCCGCATCGGCAATGAGCACCTTCCATTCCTCTTGGCTCGCCAGCGGGTTCACCCCCGTGGAGAAGTTCTCATCCAGGGCCGCCAAGTAGGTCTTTATTTCCTGCACCTGAGAGCTGCCCTCGTCCTCGATGCCGAACTCGTCGGCCACCGTCCGGGGAATGAAGAGCACGGCGTAGTCGGCCGTGTTGACGACAGCCACGCGGTCGGTGCCTGAAAGCCGGTAGGTGTAGCCGTAGCTGAGGCCGTCGATGTCGCGCGCGGATCCCGTGCGCGAACATTCGAAACCCTCCACAGCGAAGTCGCAGCCTTCCATGCGGGCCGCATCGCCGTCAGCGGAGATGTCTATCTCGGCATCTTGGACAGCCTGCTCCGCATCGTCGGCCCAAGCCGCAGGGGGGCATGCGGCCATCGAGGCCCAGACCAAGATCACAGCTGCGGCCAACCTGAGCGTCAACGCCCTCAGGTCAATCGCAGATCGTCTCGCTCCGCGCACTTCCCTTGATTCCATAGTCACCGCTCTTCCCGATTCACACTTCCACGACCGCGCCGACCCCCGTGCATCGAACCTTCCTCCGACAACCTCCCAGCGACCCCGCTGCACGGCCACACGCATCACCGCTTTTGCGTCGAAGAGCCGATGCACCAGGCGGGCGGAGCTATGCGCCCCGCCCGCCTGACGAGATGCCTTTTGCAACTCGCACTATTCTACCGCGAACACTTTAGTTCTGGGCGAGCTCGAAGCCCCACTTCTCCCAAATCTGGTTGGCGTCCTCGTCGGTCATGCACCACTCGAGGAAGGCCTGTGCCGCCTCGGCGCTCTTGCTGTCGGTGCATACCGCGCCCGGATAGGTAATGGCCTTGTGGGTGTCGTTGGGAACCACCGAGCAGATGGCGACACCGCCCATGCGGTACACGTCCGAGGTGTAGACCATGGCGATGTCAACCTCGCCGGACTCGGCATACTTGCACACGTCGCCCACCTTGCCGCCGAGGGTCACCTTCGGCTGCAAGGTCGCGGAGAACTCGCCGCCCTTGCCCGTGGCATCGGCGCCGGTGGCCCCGTCGGGCTCGATGTAGCCGCCGACCGTCGTCAGGGACTGGCAGGCGTAGTTGCCGGCCGGCACGTTCTCGTCACCCACGGCCAGCGTGTACTTGCCGGCGGCGATGTCCTCAAGGCTGATGTCCTGACCTGCCAGGTCACCGCCCTCCTTGGTGACGATGACCAGGTCGTTGTTGAACATGGTCTGGCGGGTGTCCTCCTTGACATAGCCCGCCTCAACCGCATCGTCCATGGTGCCCTTCGAGGCCGTAATGAGGATGTCGGCGTACTGACCGGCACCGAGCATCTCGTTCAGCGTGCCGGAAGCCTCGTACTGAGTGTCGCCGAAGGTGACGTTGGGGTTCTGCTGAGTGTAGAGCTCCTCGGCCTCGGCCATGGCCTTGGTCAGGGAATTGGCGGCGAAAATCTGCAGCTCAACCGTCTCGCCCTCAGGCTCGGTCGCCTCGGGGGCCTGAGTTTCCGTCTGGGGGGCAGCGGGCTCATCGGCCTTCTGCTCCGTAGTGTCGCCGCCTGAGCAGCCGAAGAGGCCCAGGGCGGCCATAAGAGCCACCGACACGGCACCGAGTTTCCAACTTTTGCGCATTGGGGTCTTCCTCCCTGATAGGTTATACGTCTTCGCGAATAAAGCGTTTTGGATATATTATCCTTATTCTCATATAATCGCAAGTCCTATCATTCTCATCTCCGAATATGGTTCCGAACCCCTCGCGCTCCTCCATGGGAAACGTCCGCAGGGGCTGACCTTGGTCAGCCCTCGCGAGAGGGATACCTTCGCACGACAAAAAAAGGGGCGACCGAGGTCGCCCCCTACGGAGATTCTTCCTAGACCTCTTCCGAGGCTTCTCTACGAACTCGCTTCTACAGCTTGAACCCAAGGGCATCCAGCACGTATTTGGGCACCATGAAGCGAACCGTCTTCTCCGGATCCACCATCTGGCACACCTGTACGTCGGCCACAAGGGACAGCAGCATGACCATCTCGTCGGCCGGCTTTCCCGTGCGGTCGCAGATGAGATCGACCATCTCGTGAACCGCGCGGTCGGCAGCGGCATCCAAAGACTCGGCCGAGGCAATGACGCCGAGATGCGTCGCGTTCTCGATGAGGGGATCGGTCAGCGCCAGCTTCGGCAGGGCTTCCAAGGTCACCGTGGCCCACCCGGCCGCCTCGGCGCCGGACACGCTGATCTCGCCATCGCCCATGGCCGCGTGCATGTCGCCGCAGCCGAAAAGCGCGCCGTCGGTATATACGGGGAAGTACAGCGTCGCGCCCGCCGTGATGGCCGTATTGTCCATATTGCCGCCATGGGAGCCCGGCGTGCCGCAGTTAACAGGCTCGCCAGCCGGCGCCACGCCGATAACGCCGATCATGGGCCTCAGCGGAATGCGCAGCCCCTCGTCCCACACCAGCTCGTCTCCGTCGATCTTGCAGAGATGCGTGCTCCAGGCGTCGAAGCGATCGCCGCACACCCCCTCGCCCTCGCCGGTGCAGGAAGCCGTCTGCCCGTCGAACTCGATGGCCTCGATGGTGACTTTCAGCGCCCCGCCGGGCACCGCGCCCTCCACAAAGATCGGACCCGTGGCGGGATTGATGTGATCCCAATCGATCTCATCGAGTTCGTCATCGGGCCGCTGCACCTGATTCCCGAAGCAGTCCTTCGTGCGTACGCGCACCGTCGTCCCCGAAGGCACCACTAACGCCGGCTCCAGCGTCTTATCGAACGCATACAGAACCTTCTCGTCACCCAGCTCAACCATGCACTCCTCCTAAAACAAAAAAGACACCCTTCCAGGTGTCAATCATTATAGTAGAAAAAGCGCCCCCTGCGAGCGGAACGACCTGTCCTCCCGCGGCCTGGCGCCGCAGTACTTTCGGCGAGGTGGGGCTTAACTGCCGAGTTCGGAATGGGATCGGGTGATCCCCCACTCCATGGTTCCGCTCGCGGGAGGCGCTCCCGCGGCAATCGTCTTGCCGTCCGAGGGGCCCGGGGATCCCCCGCGCCACCCTGGCGGTTGCATGCGCGCGACACGTCCATCTCTCGATCTCGATCGTAGTCTTGGCAATGAAGAAGAGCTCGGGCTATTAGTAGCGCTCGCCTGAGCAGGT